>DASVEC010000019.1:0-16182 GCA_036380755.1 Iamia sp.
GGCTGACCGGTCCGCCGGTCGGTGAGGCGGCGGCCGTACCCTCGGGCGATGGCCCGCGGCGACGGCATCCTCTCCGAGCCCATCGACCTCGACGGTCCCCGGCGGCGTCGACCCACCTACCCCGCGGTCGAGGCCGTCCCCGGGCTGACGTTCGGCCCGCGGGGCCAGAGCGCGGCCTGGACCGTCGTGAGCCTGCGGGGCGAGGTCCTCATGGCCCGCGACCCGCAGGGCCGCCAGCACTCGCTCACCCCCACCCCGGGCGGGTTCACCGTCCAGGGCCGGGCCGTCACCCTCGTCCCACCCCGCCCCCGGCCCACGCCGAGCGCCGCCACCCGCACGGCGTCGGGCTCGGTGGCCGGCCCCCGCCAGCCGGCCCGGGTCGCCCGGGCCAGCCGCATCCTGGTCGAGGGCATCCACGACGCCGAGCTGGTCGAGAAGGTCTGGGGCGACGACCTGCGGGGCGAGGGGGTCGTGGTCGAGGTCCTCCACGGTGCCGACGACCTCGCCGCCGTGGTCCGGGGCTTCGGGCCGGGGCCCGGTCGGCGCCTGGGCATCCTGCTCGACCACCTGGTCGACGGGTCCAAGGAGACCCGCCTGGCCGCCGGGGTCGACCACCCCGACGTGCTGGTCACCGGTCACCGCTTCGTCGACGTGTGGCAGGCCGTGCGCCCCGCCGCCCTCGGCATCGGGGCCTGGCCCGTCGTCCCCCCGGGCACGCCGTGGAAGGAGGGCGTGATCGCCGCCCTCGGGTCGCACGAGACCCCCGCCGCCTTCTGGCGCCGCGTCCTGGCCGCGGTGGGCGACTGGACCGACCTCGAGTCCGACCTGATCGGCGCCGTCGAGCAGCTGATCGACTTCGTCACCGAGGGGTAGTCCGACCGGCTCGGCGCGGCGGGGACGCCGTAGGGTGACGGGATGGACAGGGCCATCCCGCTGGGCCGGTTGGCCGGGGTCAAGGTGGCCATGAGCTGGATCGTGCCGCTGATGGCGTTCCTGTACGCCTACACGCTGGCCGAGACCCTGCTCCCCAACGAGGTGGCCGCCCAGGAGCCCTCGACCTACTGGCTGGTCGGCATCGCCGGCGCCGCCCTGCTGTTCCTGTCGCTGCTGGCCCACGAGATGGGTCACGCCCTCGTCGGGCGGCGGGAGGGCATCGGGGTGCGGGGCATCACCCTCACCCTCCTCGGCGGGCACACCCAGTTCGTCACCGAGCCGGCCACCGCCGGCGCCGAGCTCCGGGTCAGCGCCGTCGGCCCGGCCACCAACTTCGCCCTGGCCGGCCTGTTCTGGGCCGGCGCCCAGCTCCTCGACGGCTCGCTCGACGGTCTGGTGCTGCTCCTGGGCGAGCTGTTCCTCTGGCTGGCGGTGGTCAACCTGGCCCTGGCCGTCGTCAACATGTTGCCGGGCGCCCCCCTCGACGGTGGGGCCGTGCTCGAGGCCCTGCTCTGGATGGTCACCCGCAACCGGAACCGATCGGCCTCGATCGCCTCGGTCATCGGCGTGGGCCTGGGCGGCGGGCTGTTCGTGCTCGGCATCCTCGTCACCCGCGACGGCGGGGCCTACGGGCTCTGGATGATCATCGGTGGCGTGGTCATCGCCTCCAGCGCCCGGTCCCGGCTGCGCGACGCCCCCGCCATCGGTCGGCTGCGCGACGCCCGGATCGGGTCGGTGATGGTGGCCGATCCGCCGGTCGTGCCCGAGTGGTCGACGCTGGCCGACGTGGTGGCGCGGGCCGAGGGCTGGCAGCCCCACACCGCCTTCCCGGTACAGGCTCCCGACGGGCGCATCACCGGGCTGCTGACCGCCGAGCTGGTGCTGGCCGTCGACCCCCGCGACTGGCCCGTCGTCCGGGCCCAGGACGTGGCCTGGCCCCTCGACCGCATCCCCACCGCCACGGTCGACGAGCCGGTGCTGACGGCTCTGCAGCGGGCCGACTCGGCCGGCGTCGACCGCATCCTCGTGGTGTGGCCCGACGGCCGGGTGGCCGGCACCGCCGGCCGCGACGCGGCCCGCCACGTCCTGCGCCCCGCCCCCTCCTGACCAGCCGCGGGCCGGGACTACGGTCCGGCGCATGTCCAACGCGCTCTCCTACCGCCTCGAGGGGCCCGTCGCCGTCGTCACGCTCGACGACGGCAAGGCCAACGCCATGGGCCACGCCGTGCTGGACGGGCTGGGCGAGGCGCTGGACCGGGCCGAGGCGGAGGCCACCGCCCTCGTGCTGGCCGGTGGCGCCCGGGCCTTCTCGGCCGGCTACGACCTCGCCGTCATGACCGAGAGCACCGAGGCCATGCAGGGCCTGGTGGCCGCCGGGGCCCGCTTCCTGATGCGCCTCTACGGCTCGCCGCTGCCGACCGTCGCCGCGTGCACCGGCCACGCCCTCGCCGGCGGCGCCCTCACCCTGCTGGCCGCCGACGAGCGGATCGGGCCGGCGGACGCCCCGGCCAAGCTCGGCCTCAACGAGGTGGCCATCGGCATGCCGCTGCCGATCTTCGCCGTCGAGCTGGCCCGGGACCGGCTCTCCCCCGCGCACCTCACCGCCGCCGCCCTCGGCCGGATCTACGACCCGGAGGGCGCGGTGGCGGCCGGCTACCTCGACCGGCTCGTGCCCGCCGCCGAGGTGGTCGACGCCGCCATCGCCACGGCCACCGAGAGGTCCGTGCTGCGCCGGGGCGCCGTGGGCCGCACCAAGACCGCCCTGCGCGGCCGGCTCGTCGACCACGTCCTCGCCACCCTCGACGACGACATCGCCGCCCTCACCGGTCCCGAACCGGGCTGACCGACGGTCAGTCCCGGGCGGTCGGCAGCCCGGCCAGGTGGGCCAGCCGGCGGGCGACCGCCGGGGCCCGCTGCTGCACGTCGGCCGCCAGCCGGTCGGCTTGGCCGGCCTGATCGGCCTCGGACGCGAAGGCGACGATGGCACCGTGCACGTCGCCGGGACGACCGGCGCGGCTGGCGTCCTGGTCGAGCAGGAACAGCCACGACCCGACCAGCCCCAGGTCGAGGTCGGTGCGCTGGCCCTCGCGGGACACGTCGGCCTTGCCCTCCTCGGGGGCGACCACGGCGTAGGGCTCGGCGAAGGGGTTGAGCGGCGTGCGGGCGGCGAAGACCAGGCCGCCCCAGGCGAAGCGGCGGCGGGCGTCGAGCCCCTCGAGGGGGGCGAAGTCCGCCGGCCGGAGGTGCATGCCCGTCAGGCGGCCGCCGTCGGCCCGCAGGACCTGCTCGCCGGGGCGCACCACCACCGGGACGTGGGCGCCGCGGACGTGGCCGAGCGGCGGGAACCGGGTGGTGAGGAGGTTGATGACGACGAGGAGGAGGAGCGGGGCCAGCAGGCCGCCGAGCATGAGCCCGGCCGCCAGCGCCAGCCGCTTGGCCTCGTCGACGCCGCGGGACATCTCGAAGGTGACCGGCACATCGGTCGGGATGGGGTCCTGCCCGTCGGCGCGGGCCAGCACGACCCGGAGGTGTCCGACCACCGAGCCGGACGCCCGGTCCTCGGCCTCGACGGCCAGATCGACGGTCAGCGGGCCGTCGACGGGCGTGCACGCGTCCTCCTCGCGCCCCAGGCCCTCGGCGGTCAGGGCGAACGACCCGGCGTCCTCCGGGGCGTCGTCGACCGTGAGGTCCTCGACCCAGGCGCAGCCGTCGCCCTCGGCGAGGACCACGTTGATGACGCCCTCGGCCACCCCGTCACCGACGACGGGCGTGAGCTCGACCACGGGCGGCGCGACCTGGGGGTATCCCTCGGGCCGGCGGACCGGCACGACGATGTCGGGCGCGACCGACGTGAGCGGCGCCCCCTCGGCGGTGGTCGCCTCGAGACGGACCGACACCCGCAGCGCCGACGAGGTCACGTCGTCCGGCACCGCGTAGGCACCGGTGAACTCGTCGCCGTCGGCCTCCAACGCGACCGTCGCCACCGCGCCGGTGATCGGGTCGACGAACGAGGCCGTGACCTTCGGGTCGCGCAGCTGCTCGGTGGTGGGCTCGCCGGCGCGGGTCGCGATGGTGGCCGTGAGGGCCCCGTCGCCGCCGAGGAGCAGCGAGGTGCCGGGCTCGAGCGCGGCCACCAGATCGCTGAACGTGACCACCTGGACCAGCCCGGTGGCCTCGCCCTCGCGGCCGACGAGGGTGACCCGCCAGTCGCCGGCGCCGGTGCCGTCGGGGGGCACGTCCATGTCGATCGCCACCGCCCGCTCGGCGATCCAGCGGGCCGTGACCGGGACGCCACCGACGTCCTCCTCGCGGTCGTCGCCCGGCTCCAGCTCCAAGGCGTCGCCGTCGGGCGGGTGCAGCACGACCCGCGACCCGTCGCCGGGCACGGCGGCGAAGACGTGGACGCGCCGGAACGACGGGGAGACGGCGAAGGCGACCGAGCCCTCCTCGCAGTCGTCGTCCTCGCAGGGCACGGGGCGCTCCGGCTCGCCGACCGGTGAGCCGCCGCCGATCCGCGACGCCACCAGGTCGAAGGTGCGCAGGAGCTCCTCGGTGTCCGACGCCGGCAGGTAGGCACCCGGGGCATCGGTCTCGGGATCGCCGCAGGTGCGCTCGGCGGACGAGCCCGTCGTCAGGGCCTCCAGCAGGCCGCTGCCCTCGCCGAGCGGCACCGACACCAGGGTGATGCGGTCGGCGCGGACCTGGTCGGCGACCCCGCCCTCGCGGCACAGCGCGCTGACCCCCCGGCTCGTCGCCTCCCGGACGGCAGCGTCGTCGTCGAGCACGACGCCGGGCGCGTAGGACTTGGTGGTGCCGAAGCGCTCGCGCTGGTCCTCGGTGGTGCGGGCGCCGAGCGTGTAGCTGCCGTCGGTGAAGAGGAGGATGGCCTTGCAGACGTTGCCGCCGGCGCCCTCGGTCGACTCGGCGGCGCGGTCGGCCAGCGCCCGGCGGGCGCCGTCGAGGGCGTTGTGGAAGTCGGTGTCCATGCTCTCGTCGCGGTCGGCCAGACCGGCGATCCGATCGTCGACCCTGTCCCGGGTCCCGGCCGTCAGCGTCGACCAGTCGCCGACGGTGGCGAAGTCGAAGGAGAAGGTGGACACGAGGACGTCGATGGCCACCGACCCACCGCCGGCGTCGGTCCCGCGGAGCAGGTCGATGCTGCGCAGCGCGGCCCGGGCGGCGGCCACGCGCTGGTCGTCGGGGTCGGTCTCGCGCAGGCTGGCGGACTCGTCCACCAGGAGCACGACCAGGAGCCGGCCCTCGGCCCCGACGCAAGCGGCGAGGCGGTCGAAGGGGTCGACCGTCGCCCCGGCGTCGGCCGCCGGCTCCGTCTGGCGGGGAGGAGCGGTGGGCGCGGCCCCGGCGGCCCCGCCCAGGGCCAGCGCCAGGGCCAGCACCGAGAGGGACGCCACCACGCCGCGCCTCACGACGCCAGCTCCGTGGCGATGGCCCACACGTGGATCCCGGAGACGACGAAGGCCACCAGCAACAGGGCGGTGGCGACCCGGCCCACGCCCCGCCGGGCCCGGTAGCCCGGGGTCAGGCGACGGGACAGGTCGAAGCGCCGGAACAGCCCGACGAGCACGATGGCGAGGACCGACGCGGTGAGGTAGCCGAGGACGTGGGCGCTCAGCTCCTCCTGCCCCACCAGGGCAGCGCCGGTGCCCACGCACAGCGCGGCGAGCCCGAGGATCAGCAGCGGCGGGCCGGTTCGGTCCCCGGCCGCGAGGACCGGCTTCGACGCGCGGGCGTCGCTCATCATCTATCCCCCCTGGACGTGACGGCCGCACGGTAGCCGACGGCCTCGCTCGGTCCCCTGCTGGTGGCCCTCAGCGGTGGGCGTCGCGATGGACCACCAGGCCCTCGGGGGTGACCATGTGGCCGGTGAGGGTGCGCTCGTCGTGGCGCATGCGCCAGCGCAGCAGCGAGCCGGTGGCCGCGGCCAGGTCGCCGGCGTGGGCCGGATCGGCGGCCAGGTCGACCGTGCCCTCGGGGTCGGCCTCGAGGTCGAACAGCAGCGGGGGCAGGATCGACGGGTCGGTGGCGAAGTGGACGTGCTTCCACCGCGGCCCCCGGACGACGTTCAGGCTGCACTGCTCCATCGGGATGCCGAGGAGGTCCTCGGCCAGGTGGAGCCACGGGTTGCGGAAGTCCCACTCCCAGTGGATCTCGGTGCGCCAGCCGTCGGGTCCAGCGGGACCGGGGTCGCCGTGGAGGAAGGGCTGGAGGGTCCGGCCGTCGCACTGCAGCGGGGCCTCGATGCCCATCCACGAGCACAGGGTGGGGAGCACGTCGACGTGCTCGGTCGGGGTGGTCACGACGGAGCCCCGGCGGGCGTCGGCCTCGGCCCGGGGGTCGCGGACGATCAGGGGGACGTGGTAGCTCTCGTCCCACCACCCCAGCTTCTCGATCAGCCAGTGGTCGCCCATCTGGTCGCCGTGGTCCGAGGTCAGCACCACGAGGGTGTCGTCGAGCAGCCCCTCGTCGCCCATCCACCCGAGGAGCCGGCCCAGCTGGTCGTCGACCTCGGCCATCATCCCGTAGTAGGTGGCCCGCAGCTGGCGGCGGTCGGCCTCGTCGACCGGGGCGCCGACGCCCGGGATCCGCGTGGTGATGGCGGCCATCGGGTGGAGGGCCGCGGCCGCGTCACGATCGGCGAGGCCCCGGAAGTCGGGCACGTCCTCGGCCTTGTAGAGGTCGTGGTAGCCGACGGGGTTGCGGTAGGGCGGGTGCGGCCGGATGAAGCTGGCGTGGACGAACCAGGGGTCGGCGTCGTCCCGGTGCCGGAACCAGTCCACGAGGGTCTCGACGAGGAAGGCGGTCTCGGTGTCCTCGGGGCCGTAGTGGCCGGGCGCCCACCACTGGCTGCGGGCGTCGGCACCGGGGAACGACAGGTCGGGCTCGTACAGCTTCCCCGGATCGGTGGGCACGTCGATGCCCCGGCTCGCCAGCCACCGGCCCCACTCCAGCGGGCCGGCTGTCTCCGACGGGTCGTTCACGACGACCTCGAAGCCGGGCAGCACGCCCTCGTAGCTGAAGAGGCGGGGGTCGTCGGGCGCCAGCCCCCGGGGGTCGACCGTCGTGTCGGTGTAGCCGAACAGGGTCGGCACGTAGCCCGCCTCGCGGGCCAGGAAGGCGACGTTCGTGAAGCGGTCGTCGAGCGGGGTGCCGTTGAGCACCGACCGGTGGTTCTGGGCGTACATGCCCGTGTGCAGCGTGGTCCGCGACGGGCCGCAGGGGGCGATGTTGGCCCAGTGGTGGGCGAAGCGCACGCCGCCGGCGGCGAGGGCGTCGAGGGTCGGCGTGCGCACCAGCGGGTGGCCGGCCGCCGACAGGCAGTCGCCGCGCCACTGGTCGACGGTGATGAAGAGGACGTTGCCCCGGGGCGCCACGGTCGACCCCTCAGCCGGCCCGGTCGGCGGTGGCGAAGGGGGTCGCCGGCCCGCCGGCGGCCTGGGTCTCGAACTCGACGCCGACCCAGGACCAGAGGCGACGCTCCTCCGGCGCCATCGGCCCGGCCAGCAGCTCGCCCCTCCGGGCGGCGGCGTCGGCCTCGGCCACTCCGACGCGGGCCGACAGGAAGGGGGCGATGGCCTCGGCCTCGTAGGCGGCGGTGATGTCGACGTGCTGGTGCCCGGCGGCGCGCGCCGCGGTGGCCTGGTCGAGGATGACGTTGCGGGGGCCCTCGACCCGGCCCCGATCGCTGACCAGGGCGTCGTGCGCCGCCTGTCCGATCGCGGCCGGGCCGTCGGCGTCGAGGTTGGCCATCTGGACCTCTCGCTGCAGGCCGTCGAGCGTCGCCAGCAGGTCGATCATCAGATCCGGCGGCACCCCGTGCAACCGGAGGACGAAGCCCTCGGTCACGACGCGGTCCCGGCGTCGGGGTCGTACGGCGTCGCCGGCCCACCCCGGAGCTGGGCCTCGACCTGGGCCAGCATCCACGTCTGCACCCGCCGGACCTCCTCGCGCACCGGTGGGGTGAGGAGGCGGCCCTCCTCGGCGGCCTGGTCGGCCTGGCGGGCGGCGGCGGTGATCATCAGCACCTTGTCGGCGGCGTCGTCCGGGAACTCGGCCTCGAGGTCGGCGTGCTCGAGCCCGGCCTCGATGGCGGCGACGGCCTGGTCGTGCAGGGCGAGGCGCAGGTCGACGAAGGTGTCGCGCTCGATCACCATCCCCTCGACCACGTCCTGGCCCACCGGCTCGGCCCCGTCGAGCGACGAGAGCTGGACCTCGCGCTGGAAGCCGTCGAGCGACTCTTGGAGCTCGATGAACAGCGCGACCGGTGTGCCCAGGTAGCGGACGATGGTCACCCGGCCATCTCCGGGTCCCAGGCCAGCTCGAACCACACCGACTTGCCCCCGGTGGAGTGGGTGACGGTGCCCGAGCTCTGGGCCAGCGCCTCGACGAGGTGCAGCCCCCGCCCCGACGAGGCCTCGGGGCCGTAGTCCCGTGCGTGCGGGAGACGGGGGTCGTCGTCGTGGACCTCCACCCGCAGCACCGCCCGGCCCTCGATGGTGACGGTGAAGGGGGTGCGGGCGTGGAGCACGGCGTTGGTGGCCAGCTCGCTCACCAGCAGCACGCAGGTCTCGATCACCTCGGTGGCGACGCCCCAGCCCAGCAGGGTCGCCGAGCAGAAGCGGCGGGCACGCCCGACGCTCAGGGGCTCTGCATCGAGGCGGATCATGTCGCCCACGGCGGCCCAGGCTACCCAGGCGGCCCCCGGCTCAAGAGGTTCTGACCTGGCCCGACGATGCCCGCGACCGGCGAGCGGGCCAGACTTCAGCGATGGTCTCCTCCACCCCCCTCCGCCGCAGCGGCCGCCGCTCGTCCCAGGAGCGGCGCGAGGCGTTCATGGACGCAGCCGTCGCCGCCATCCACCGCGAGGGCCCGAAGGTGTCGATGGAGGTCATCGCCCGGGAGGCCGGGGTCACCAAACCGATCGTCTACCGGCTGTTCGGTGATCGCGACGGCCTGCTCCAGGCGCTGGGCGAGCGGCTGGCCGCGGAGATCAACGCCAACATCGCGGCCGCCCTCGACCGCGCCCCCGACGACGATCCCAAGGCCATGCTGCGCACGGCCATCGCCTCCTACGTCGAGCTGATCGACACCGAGACGGACGTCTACCGGTTCGTCACCGAGCAGATCGGCACCGGCGGTGGCGCCACCCTCACCGGGCTGGCCGCCGAGATCGCCCGCTCCGTCGCCGTCGTGCTGGGCGAGGAGCTGCGCCGGGCCGGGGCCGACTCCGGCGCGGCCGAGCCGTGGGCCTTCGGCATCGTCGGCATGGTCCACCTCTCGGGCGACTGGTGGGTGCGCAACCGCACCCTCCCCCGCGACCGCCTCGTGACCTACCTCGTCGACCTGCTCTGGAACGGCCTCGGCGCCCAGGCCCCGGCCGATGCCTCCGACACCTGATCGCCGGTTCGGCTAGCGCATGCGGTCGGCGGCGGCCTCGAGCTCGGGGCGGACGCTGGGGTCGCTGATGGCGGCCAGGGCGAGCGCCCGCTCGCGGACCGTGCGCCCCCGGAGCTCGGCGGTGCCGTGCTCGGTGACGACGACGTCGAGCTGGTGCCGGGGGGTCGTGACGACCGACCCGTAGGGGAGGCGCTCGACGATGCGCGACACCTGCTGCCCCTCGTGCGTGGCCCGCGACGGCAGGCAGATCAGCGAACGGTCCTCGAGCTGGAGCCCGGTGGCCGCCACGAAGTCCTCGTGACCGCCGATGCCGGAGAACTGGGCGCCGTCGAGGGTGTCGGCCACGACCTGGCCGAACAGGTCGATCGACAGGGCGCCGTTCACCGTGATCATCCTCCGGTTGCGGGCGATGGTCTCGGGGCTGTTGACCACGTCGACGGGCAGGAAGCGGACGTCGGGGTTGCCGTCGAGCCAGGCGTAGAGCTCGGCGGTGCCGGCGGCGAAGGTCGTGATCGACACGCCGTCGTAGGTGCCCTTCCGGGCGTTGGTGACCTTGCCGGCCTGGTGCAGCCGCATGAGACCGGTGGTGAACATCTCGGAGTGGATGCCGTAGTCGCCGCCGTCGCCCTCGGCCAGGCGCCCGACGACGCCCGACGGGATCGACCCGATGCCGGTCTGCAGGGTGGCGCCGTCGGGGATGAACGGCCGCACCAGCTCGGCGATGGCCAGGTCGACGGGCCCGGGCTCGGCGTCGGCCAGGACGAACGGGTCCCGGTCGGCCTCGACCAGCACGTCGATCTGGTCGACGTGGATGGCGTGCCGGTGGTCCTCCCACCCGAGGGTCCGGGGCAGGCGGGCGTTGACCTCGACCACCAGCTCGCGCTCGGGGTCGCGTCCGGCCCGGTTCAGCTCACCGGTGGTCGCGCCGGCGTGGAGCGAGAGGCTGCACCAGCCGTCGGCGTCGGGGGGCGCCGCCGCCGTGGCCATCACCCGGGGCGACCGGCGCTCGAGCACCGGGGCGAAGCGGCGGAAGTCGGCCGGGACGAACTGGATGTCGGCCCCGGAGGCGAGCAGGAACCGCTCGGCCGGCCCGAAGAACCCGCTCTGGTGGTGGACGCCCGGGTGGAGGAACAGCTGGTACAGGTCGACCAGCAGGGCGCCGCCGACCTGGAGGTCCTCCCAGTCGGTCCGCTCGCCCAGGGCGTGCAGCAGCGACCCGGGCTGGCCGGGACCGAGGGGGATCCCGAGGGTGTCGACCGGTCGCAGCCGCGCCGCGGCCTCGCCGGGGCTGAGCCGGAGGGGCACCGTCACCCGAAGCGGGCGTGGGCGCGGGCGAGGTACTCGGCGCTGGAGGCGAGGTCGACGGCGAGGGCGATGTCGCCCCGGGCCACGACCCGGGGGCCCCAGAAGGCCACCGCGCTGGGCTCGGCGGCCCGGCCCAGGAGCGCTTGGTAGAGCGCCTCGACCCGGTCGGCGGCCGACTCGGCCGACTGGAAGATCTGCAGCGCGACCCAGCCCCGGCCCCGCGTCGGCACCTGGCCGACCCAGTAGGCCCGGTCCTGGTCGGTGGCGGTGCGACCGAGCACCTTCACGTACAGGTCGGACACCCACGACGGCAGGGTCCCGCCGCCGATGCCGTTCACGTACTCGGACGAGGCGTAGAACCCGGCCGCCGCCTTGGCCACGGTGGTGTGGCCGGTGCGGATGGCGTCGATCCAGAAGGCCCGGCCGTCGGGATCGCCGGGGCGGCCCAGCGTGTCCTCGTAGAGCCCGTCGACGATCGCGGCCACCCACTCCTCCGAGGCGGCCAGCTCGGTGACGACCGCCCGCCGGGTCGTCGTCCCGATGTCGATGCCGATGCCGAACTCCCCGAAGTGGTTGGCACTCGGCTCCTGGTCGAGGAAGTCCTGCCAGGCGGCCTGCACGAAGGCCTCGCCGTCGGTGACCGCCGGGATGGTGACGGGGAGCGAGGCGTTGGAGGCGATGCCCCCGCCGTCGGCGTAGACCGGCGTCACGATGGCCGTGACCGCCGTCCCGCGGGGGACGTCGTTGACGAAGACCGAGGTGGCGTCGGCACCGGCCGTGGTGGTGCGCCCCAGCTCGGGCAGGGCGATCTCGTATCCCGTCGGACCGGGCGTGCCCGGCCAGCGCACGGGCGCCGTCCAGCTCACGTGGATCCCGCCATCGCCGTCGCCCGGCCCGAAGGCCCGAGCGACGATGGCACCGGGGCGGCGGGGCGACCGGTCGGCCCGGCAGGGCTGGTTGCGCAGGCTCTGCGACTGGACGGTGACGCCGGGGACCGAGCACGACGGCGCCGTGGTGGGCAGGGCCGCCACCGCACCGGGGTCGCTGACGAGCGGCAGGGCGACGCTCGACGGGCGGCCGACCGAGTGGCCGACCGTGTTGGTGGCCTCGCCGGGCAGCTCGGTGTAGTCCCACAGCGGCTGGTTGCCGCCGGGCGCCTCGATGCTGAGGCGGAGACGGCCACCGGGCCGCACCACGTGGGCGAAGGGGAACAGCTCGAGCCGCACCAGCGTGAGAGCGTCGGCCGGGATCGGCGCGGCGTCGGCCTCGCGGTGGGTCGGCCAGGGGCGCAGCGCCGTGCTCTTGACCAGGTCGAGGGCGCGGTGGCTGGCCCGCAGCCAGCCGCTCTGGACGTACACCTCCTGGCCGTCCGGCCGGACCTCGGTGATGACCGCCTCGAGATCCGTGTCGGCCGCCGTCGACCCCAGCCAGAGGTCGACGCTGCCGGTGCCGGCGTAGACCGACGTGCCCGTGGCCGCCGGCGTGGTGAAGGTCAGGGCCGTGTCCTCGGCCGGGGAGTCCCACTCCACGTCGGGATGGCGCTTCCACATGGCGTCGGTGGGGCCGTCGAAGGTCGGCGGGCGGATCTCGTCCGGGGCGTAGCGGTACGACGAGGTGGCCCGGGCGGTGCCGTCGGCGACGGCCGCCGGCGGCGTCGAGGCCAGGGCGCCGTCGGGCTGGAGGTACCAGCGCTGGGCCGTCGTGCCCGGGAGGGGCCAGGCGGCGTAGGTCCGCTCGGCGGTGGCGTAGGGCGCGCCCTCCTTGCCGGCGATGCCACCCACCTCGTAGCGGATCCGGATCGGCTTCTCCTGCTCGTAGGCGGCCTTGGCGGCGAAGAAGGACATGCCGGTGAAGCGGTCGGGCGGGACCTCGATGGGCTGGTCGAAGAGGTCGTCGAGGATGTCGGGCAGCAGCGGGCGGAGGAAGCTCATGTCCGGGACCTGGCGGCCCACGTAGAAGTCGACGAACTCGAGCACCCGGGGCAGCTCGGTCGGGCCCATGGGGTCGGCGTGGGCACCGTTGCCGAAGGTGCCCCGGAAGACGTGACCGCTGTTCTGCAGGATCTGGGCCAGGTGGACGGCGCTGCCGCCGGTCTGCTCGTCCTGGAACTGGGCCGCGAGGTAGACCGGCACCTCGATCCGGTCGGCGAAGCTCGAGATCGACAGGTAGTCGTACTCGTCGGAGTCGAAGCGGTTCGGGCTGATCTCGGCCTCGAGGTCGCGGCTCTGGAGGCGCAGCACCTGGTTGGCGGCGCAGGTGGTGTCGCCGGCGGCGATGCGGTCGCGCACCCACGGCCGGGCCGACGGGCGGGCCGCCTCCTGGCGGTCGAGGGCCCACTGCAGGGCGAAGCCCTCGTTGCGGATGCCGCCCGGGTAGAGGATGCCGCGGTAGGCGTCGGAGTAGGGCGAGAGCGGCGTGATGGCCCGCAGGTGCGGCGGCTGGGTGGCGGCCACGTAGAGCTGGCTGATCCCCGAGTAGGAGATGCCGACCATGCCGACCCGGCCGTTCGACCAGCTCTGGGTGGCGACCGTCTCGATCACGTCGTAGCCGTCGGTGCTCGTGGCCGGCTCGTAGTAGTCGAAGGCGCCGCCGGAGCAGCCGCTGCCCCGCATGTTCACGGCCACCACGACGTAGCCGCGGGCGGCGTAGGGCAGGGCCTCGGGCGGGAGGGCCTCGGGGTTCGACGGGTCGTAGCCCGAGTAGGTCACGACGACGGGGCGGGGCCCGGTGGTGGTGCCGGCGAAGGGCATCACGATGTTGGCGCTGAGGAGGGTGCCGTCGCGGGTGGGGATGTAGGTGTATCCGCCGGCGGCGGGCAGGTCGATGGCCTCGTAGGAGCTGGCCGCCGGGTGGTCCTCGGGATCGGTGACGGTGACCGGGTCGGCCGCGCCGGCGCTGGTGCTGACGACGTAGCCCGATCCGGGCGGCACGTTGCGGAACAGCACCGCGCCCTGGGCGTCCGCCTCGTACCCGATGCCCCACCCGGTCCCTGGTCCACCGCTGAGCGACACCACGGTGCCTGGGGTGTGGCCCCACGTGGCGACCTGCTCGATGCTGCCCCGGACGGTGAACGACACCGCCGCCCCCGCCGGTGCCGACCCCGGTGCCGCCGGCACCAGCGTGAGCACCGTCACGACCGCGCCGACCAGCGCGACCAACCGCCTGCGTGCCTTCATCTCTCGAACTCCCCTGTCCCGGCCGCCGCCTGGCGCCGTGTGCCGCATCATCCCACGCCCTCAGGTCGTGAGCGCCCTCAGCTCGGCGAGGAGCTCGGCGGTGGCGGGGAGGTCGACCCCGGCGGCGCGGGCCGCGGCCAGCGGGGCGGCGTAGATGGCGTCGAGCTCGAGCGGCCGCCCGGCGTCGAAGTCGAGGCGCATGCTGGGGGCGTACGGCGTCATGCCGGCGGTGGTCGCCAGCATCTCGTCCACGAAGGCGGCCGGGATGTCCCGCCCCTGGGCGGCCGCGCCGGCCCGCACCTCGTCCATCAGGGTCCGGACCCGGGCCGTCACCACCGGGTCGGCCAGCATCTCATCGGTCCGGGCCCGGAGGACGACGGCGAGCCCGTTGAACGGCACGTTCCACACCAGCTTCCGCCACCGGCCCAGGACCAGGTCGGGCACGGCGACGCCACCGACCCCGCCGGCCTCGAGATCGGCGACGACGGCGGCCACGGCCGGGGTGATCCCGGCGACCGTGCCGTCGGCCCGGTGCTCGCCCACGCTCACCGGCCCGAAGTCGAGGTGGTGGATGCGGCCGGGACCGACCCGCTGGCTGCACACGAAGGCCATGCCGCCCAGTACCGGCGTGTGGTCCGGCCGCCCGGCGCCGGCGACGGCCTCGACGCCCAGTCCGTTCTGCAGCACGAGCAGGGCCGAGCCCGGATGGCGGGCGGCGAGGGCCCGGGCGACACCCGCCGCCTCCGGGGCCGTCGTCTTGGTGGCGAGGACGACGACGTCGACCTCGGGGACGGTGTCCGGGTCGGTGTGGACCGGCAGCCGGGCGTGGACGTCGCCGAGCGGGGAGGTGAGGTGCAGCCCGTCGGCCCGCAGGTGGGCGGCATCGGAGCGGGCCACGAGGTGGACCTCGCACCCGGCGGCGTGGAGGCGGCCGGCGTACAGCCCGCCCACCCCGCCGACGCCCACGACCGCCCAGCGCCGACCCGTCACCGTCCCAGTATCCACTCGTCGGACCATGGATCGCGTGGCTCGTGGGCGAGGTCGACGGCGGGATCGATGAACCGGGCCGCCGCCCGCCCGTTGAACGACACCCAGGCGTCGACCCGCACCTCGACCTGCTCGTGGCCCCGGTCCCGCTCGACGGCGGCCAGCGCCAGGGCGGCCTGGTGGATCAGGTCGGCCTCGGTGGCCATCACCTGGATCTGGGCCCGGGTGTAGAGCTCGCTCCCGTCGGTGGCCCGGGTCCGCCCGGTGGCGGGGTCGTGGACCAGGAAGGTCACCGAGCCCGACTTCTCGACCAGCAGCACGTTCCAGGCGAAGCGGTAGCCCTGGCCCGTCCACCGGTGGTCGCCCTCGTAGGCCAGGTGCCGCAGCGGCAGCGCCACCTGCACGACCACCCACACCACCGCCCCGACCGTCAGCAGCCGCCTTCGTCCCGAACTCGGGGGAGTAAGCGCCCGGTTTTGGGCGTCTACTCCCCCGAGTTCGGAGAGACGGGCGGTGAGACGCCAGCGGGCCGGCCAGTCGGGGGCGAAGAACACCGTGGAGACGCCGATCATCAGCCAGGGGAAGACGCCGATCGGGAACAGCAGCCAGGTGCAGACGTGGAAGGCGACGAGCGCGGCCCAGGCCCACGGGCGGGAGCGGCGCCACAGCAGCAGGGCGACGATCGAGCAGTCGAAGAGGGCGCCGGCGACCGACAGCACGTGGGCCGTCGCCACCTCGTCCATGAGGCCGCCGACGACCGGGAGGTCGGCCCGGGGCGGGAGCCAGAGGCGGAGGGGCTCGGCCCGCAGCAGCCAGTCGCCCTGGAGCTTGGCCAGCCCCGCCGCCGTGTAGACGACGCCGGCCTGGAACCGGATCAGCCCCACCCACCCCCGAGCGACCGTCGGGCGGCCGTCCCACGGCAGGACCAGCCCGAGCGTCAGCACCAGGGTGAGGAACCAGTAGTGGTTGAGGTAGGTCGTGACGTCGATCAGCTCGGTCCAGGCGAACATCGCCAGCAGGACGGCGCCGGCCACCCGGGTCCGCCAGCCGAGGGCGAGCGCCACCGACGACACCGCCATGGCGGCCACGACGCCCGTCATCACCGGGGCCGAGGGCTGCGGCACCCACCCGAACCCGAGGTAGGTGAACCGGTGGGCCGGGCCGGCGTAGAGCTGGTCGATCCAGCCGTAGCGGACGATCCGCACCGCGCTCAGCAGCCCGACGGCCCCGACGACGACCCGGACGACGGCCAGCGACCGCCCCGACACCGGCTCGGACGCGGCGGTCACCAGCCGCTCCCACCGACCGTCCGCCGACGACGCCGCGACGACGTCAGGGGGCGCGGTCGCCACGGTCACCCGCCCAT
>DASVEC010000020.1:0-3594 GCA_036380755.1 Iamia sp.
GCCTGCCCCGGGTTCGTCGAGTTCGTCGAACGGGACGAGCTCCGCAGCGACCAGGTCCACGTGCTGGCCGAGCGGCTCCTGGCCCCGGTGGTCGACGCCGAGGTCGACACCCTCCTGTTGGGCTGCACCCACTACCCCTTCCTCGCCCGCACGATCTCCGACGTGATGGGCCGGGACGTCGTGCTGGTGTCGTCGGCCGACGAGACCGCCTTCGAGGTCCGGGCCTGGCTCGAGGGGCCCGACGGCCCGACCGCCCGCCGACCCGGCGCCGGGCCGGCCCGTCACACCTTCCTCTCCTCCGGCGACGTCGACTGGTTCCGCCAGCTCGGATCCCGCCTGCTCGGCCCCGAGGTCACCGAGGTTCGGGCCGCGCCCTGGGCGTAGGGCAACCTGGGGGCATGTCCCGCCCCGATGGCCGCACCCCCGATCAGCTCCGCCCCGTCTCCTTCGAGCGCGACTACACGAGCGCCGCCCTCGGCTCGGTCCTGGTGCGCTTCGGCCGGACCACGGTGCTGTGCACGGCCTCGGTCGACGACGACGTGCCCCGGTGGATGCGGGGCCGGGGGCGGGGCTGGGTCACGGCCGAGTACTCGATGCTGCCGGGCGCGTCGTCCGAGCGCATCCGGCGCGAGGTCAAGGACGGCAAGCCGTCGGGGCGGACCCAGGAGATCCAGCGTCTGATCGGCCGCGCCCTCCGGGGCGTGTGCGACATGACCGCCCTGGGCGAGCGCATGATCACCGTCGACTGCGACGTCCTCGAGGCCGACGGCGGCACCCGGACGGCATCGATCTGCGGGGCGTGGGTCGCCCTCCACGACGCCTGCACCCGGCTGGTGGCGGCCGGCTCGATCAAGGCGATCCCGCTCACCGACACGTGCACGGCCATCTCGGTCGGCATCGTCGGCGGCACGCCGGTGCTCGACCTGCCCTACGTCGAGGACTCCGGCGCCGAGGTCGACATGAACGTCGTCATGGCGGGCGAGAAGCTGATCGAGGTGCAGGGCACCGCCGAGGGCGCCCCGTTCGGGCGCGACGAGCTCGACGCTCTCCTCGACCTGGCCACCAAGGGCATCGGCGAGCTGGCGGTGCTCCAGCGGGAGACCGTCGCCACGCCGCCCACGCCCCGGTGAAGCTCGTCCTGGCCACGGCCAACCCGCACAAGACGACCGAGATCCGCTCGATCCTGGCCACCGCGGGCGTGGCCGTGGAGCTGGTGCCCCGACCCGACGACGTGCCCGACGTGGTGGAGGACGCCCCCGACCTGGAGGGCAACGCCCGGCTCAAGGCCGCCGCCCTCGCCGCCGCGACGGGCCTGCCGGCGCTGTCCGACGACACCGGCCTGGAGGTCGACGCCCTCGACGGCCGGCCCGGCGTGCGCTCGGCCCGCTACGCCGGCGAGGACGGGGACGCCGCCGCCAACGTGGCCAAGCTGCTCGACGAGCTGGCCGCGGTGCCGTCTGCCGGGCGCACGGCCCGGTTCCGGACGGTGGCGATGGTCCGCTGGCCCGACGGGCGCGAGCTGGCCGCCGAGGGTGTGGTCGAGGGTGTCATCGCCCCCGCACCCCGGGGTGACGGCGGGTTCGGGTACGACCCGGTGTTCCTCGCCGAGGAGGGCCGAGGCCTGTCCTTCGCCGAGATGGACGCCGCCGCCAAGGACGCCATCAGCCACCGCGGTCGGGCTCTCCGGGCGCTGGCCGCCCTCCTCGCCTCCGGGGTGACGTAGCCTGCCGCCCCATGGGTGGAGGTGCGCCCCCGGGCGACGGTGTCGTCGAGCGGCTCCTCGCGTTCGAGGTCGACGAGGAGGTCCCGCTCGGCTTCCGCGATCGGTTGGCCCGTGAGAACGGCTGGTCGCCGAGCCACGCCGCCCGCGTCTACGACGAGTACCGCCGCTTCCTGGTGCTGGCCGCCACCGCCCCGCACCCGGTGACGCCGTCCGATGCCGTCGACCAGGCCTGGCACCTGCACCTGACCTACACGAGGTCGTACTGGGACCGGCTGTGCGGCGAGGTGCTGGGGTTCCCGCTCCACCACGATCCGACGACGGGCACGGTGGCCGACGGCGCCCTCTACCGGGATCAGTACCGCGAGACGCTCGCCCGCTACCGGGAGACCTTCGGCGCCGAGGCGCCGAGCGCCATCTGGCCCGGGGTGGGGGAACGCTTCCGCCAGCCGGCTCGCTGGAAGCGCGTCGACACCCGGGCCCACCTGGTCGTGCGGCGGGCGCCGGTGGTGGCGGCCGGCGCGGCGGCGCTGCTGGTGGCGGGGTCGACGGCGGCGGCGGGCTCGGGGTCGGACGGGGGCCTGCTGCTGCTCGGGGTCGTCGTGGCCGTGGTGGCCGTGGTCGTGCTGGTGGTCGTCGCCGCGGCCCGGCGCGGCACCAGTGCCAGCCCCCGGCGCGGCGGGTCGGGCGACGGCGGCATCTTCTTCTGGGGCGGCGGCGACGGTGGCGGCTCGGGCGGCGACCACGACGCGACCGGTGGGTGCGGCGGCGGGAGCGACTCCGGCGGCGGCTGCGGTGGTGGGGGCGGGGGATGCGGTGGCGGCGGCGGGGGTTGTGGCGGCGGCGGCTGCGGGAGCGGCTGATCAGTCCCGGCGGACGTCCCAGCCCCTGAGGTCGACGTCCCAGGTGTCGACCACCTCGTCGCCCTGGGTGACGTGGAGGCGCTCGTGGAGGGCGACGGTGGGGTCGACGTGCCCCGGCCGGAGCGTCACCCGGTCGCCGACCGACGGCAGCTCGCCGTCGTCGGCGGGGGCGAACGTGGTGTGCTCGTCGGAGCAGAACCACACCGTGGCCCCGTCGATCGTCGGCGGTCCGTGGTCGGTGGCCATGGCCTTGAGCCCGGCGTCGACCACCACCCAGCCCTTGGCCCGGTTCACGGCCACGACCGTCGCCAGCACGCCCAGCGCCGGCCGGAAGGGGGAGTCGAGCGTGGCGTAGTCGGCGTCCATCAGGGTGTAGGAGCCGGCCTGGAGCTCGGTGACCCACGTGTTGGTGTCCCACGTGCCGGTGCCCCCGCCGGACACCACGTCGCCGCCGACGGCCGCGTGGGCCGCCAGCAGGTCGGCCATGGCCGCCTCGACCTTGGCCGCCTTGTCGTCGGTCTCCATCATGAGGTGGCCCTCGTAGCCCATGACGCCCCGGACCTCGAGGCCGACGGCCCGGGCCTCGTCGGCCAGGCGGCCGGCGTCGTCGACCGCGCACCCGCAGCGGGGGAGCCCGACCTCCACGTCGACCAGGACCTCCTGCACCCCGGCGGCCGAGGCCGCGGCGATGGTCTCGACCGAGTCGACGGCGACGGTGATCCGCGACCCGAGGGTCGACGCCACCATGGTGTGCAGGCGGCGGACGTCGACCACCTCGTTGGCCAGGAGGAGGTCGGTGCCCAGCCCGACGGCGGCCATGCCCACCACCTCGGCCGGGGTGGCGCAGCAGAAGGCCTCGTGGCCGGCGGCCTCGAGCCGCTTGGCCAGGGCGGTGGACTTGAACGCCTTCACGTGGGGGCGCAGGGCCCGCCCGGGGCGGTGGCTCGCCATGGTGGCGACGTTGGCCTCGAACGTCGCGCCATCGACCACCAGGCACGGGGTGGCGAGGTC
>DASVEC010000021.1:0-3617 GCA_036380755.1 Iamia sp.
GTCGCTGATGCAGAAGATCTACCGGGCCAAGGTGCCGCCGGGCCGGCACAAGCGCATCGAGGGCATCGAGCAGCTCGACAAGGTCATCAGCATCGACCAGTCGCCCATCGGCCGCACCCCGCGCTCGAACCCGGCCACCTACACCGGCGTGTGGGACACGATCCGCAAGCTGTTCGCCCAGACCCAGGAGGCCAAGGTCCGCGGCTACATGCCCGGTCGCTTCTCCTTCAACGTCAAGGGCGGGCGCTGCGAGGCGTGCGCCGGCGACGGCACCCTCAAGATCGAGATGCACTTCCTGCCCGACGTCTACGTGCCGTGCGAGGTGTGCGAGGGCACCCGCTACAACCGCGACACGCTCGACATCACCTTCAAGGGCAAGAACGTGGCCGAGGTCCTCGACCTGCCGTGCGAGGACGCCCTCGAGTTCTTCGCCAACCAGCCCACCATCGCCCGTCACATGCAGACGCTGGTCGACGTGGGCCTGGGCTACATCCGTCTGGGCCAGCCCGCCCCCACCCTCTCCGGCGGCGAGGCCCAGCGCATCAAGCTGGCGTCCGAGCTGTCCAAGCGGTCCACCGGCCACACGATCTACCTGCTCGACGAGCCCACCACCGGTCTCCACTTCGAGGACATCCGGCGTCTGCTCACCGTGCTCTCGCGCTTGGTCGACCAGGGCAACACCGTGCTGGTCATCGAGCACAACCTCGACGTGATCAAGACCGCCGACTGGCTCATCGACCTCGGGCCCGAGGGCGGCAACGGCGGTGGCCGGGTCGTCGCCGAGGGCCCGCCCGAGGTCGTCGCCGAGGTCGACGGCAGCCACACCGGCCGCTTCCTCGGCGAGCTCCTCGCCGGCCGCCGCTAGGTATCGCTCTAGGAGCGGACGAGGAGCTCGGCGGGGACGCCGCCCTCGGTCGCGATGGTCCTCTCCGACCGGAAGCCGGCATCGATCAGCTCGTCGACGGCGTCCGCCCGGAGCGGGTCCCGCTCCTCGCCGACGACCCAGACCCGGTGGCGCGCCTGGGCGGCGTCGACGGCCTCGGCGTCGGAGAGACCGACCTCCTCTATCCGCAGCACCCGGCCCAGCGGCCGCGGGCTGTTGACCACGGTCATGATCGGCGCCGAGTCCAGCTCGACCCACGCCGCCTCGAACGGCGGCCGGATCTCCGACGTGGCCAGGAGGATCACGTCGCCGTCCTTGGGTTCGGCCGCGAGGGCGCGGGCCGTCAGCCGCCAGTCGTCCCCCGTCGTGTCGTGGAGCCGGACCTGGCCGACCACCAGGAGGGCGACGACAGCGACCCCGACGAGCGGAGCGCGGGCCGCGCCCCGACGGCCGTCGAGGGCCCGGACGGCGACCGCCCACAGGACGGCCACGCCGGCGGCGCTGGCCATGACGTAGCGGGGCACGAGCGTGGGCCGACCGAGCAGCGAGATGGCCAGCAGCAGGGCGGGCGGCACCACGGCCCAGGCCACCGGGGCGGCGGCGCGGATCCGGGCCACCTCGTCGTCGCCGTCCCGCGTGCGGCGGGCGCAGAGCACGGCGCCGACGACGGCCAGCCCGGCCAGCAGCACCAGGAAGATCGGGACCTCGCTGGTCAGCGACTCGGCGAGGGTCCGCAGCTGGGTGCCGTCGACCGGGGCGATCCACGTCCCGGCCTCGCCGGTGCCGACGGCGGTCAGGGCGCCGGTCACGGCCAGCGAGGCCGCCAGCCCGGGGGCGATGGCGCGCCACGTGCGCCGGTCGGCCCGGCCGGCGAGCAGCGCCGCGGCCTGGGCCGCGAGCTGGAGGACGGCCAGGCCCTGGGCGAGCGGCAGCACCACCGCGGTGGCGACGTGGACCACGACCCATCGGCGGCGCTCGGGCCCGTGGTCGGTCAGGACGTGGTCCACCGCCATCCACGAGGTGGCGGTCAGGAGGAGCACGAGAGCGTAGGAGCGCGCCTCTTGGGCGTAGGCGACCCACAGCAGCGAGAGGCCGAGGAGGACGCCGGCCCACCGCGCCGTGCGGGCGTCGGCGGCCCGGGCGACGAGCCGCACGACCACCACGAGGGCGGCGAGGGCGAGCACCACCGACAGGGACCGCATCCACCAGGCGCTGTCGGAGACCGTGGTCCAGACCCGGAGCAGCAGGTAGTAGGCGCCCATCGTGCCCCGGGTCTCCCGGAGCGTGGTCTCCATCTGGTGCACGGCGCCGAGCGAGTAGGCCTCGTCCCGCCACAGCGACGACCGGTCGAGCCCGACCAGGGCACAGACGGCGCCGACCGCCAGCCCGGGCCCGACGACGCCCCACTGACCGAGACGGTCGGGCAGGGGCGCGGTGGTCTCGGCCTCCGGCGCGGGGTCGGTGGTGGTGGTGGGCGCGCTCACGGGTTCACCCCGTCGGCCGCGTCGCGGACGAGCGCCAGCCACACGGCCGAGAGAGCGAGCCCGACCGGGAACACGTAGGGGAAGGCGTCGAGGCCCAGGAAGCCGGCCATGGGCAGGGCGACCATCAGGGCCCAGGCGCCACCCCGCACGCACCGGCGGACCAGGGCCGCGAGCAGGCCCAGCAGACCGATCGTGCCCAGCACCCCGAGCTCGGCCGCCTCGTGGGCGACCAGGTTGTGGGCCGGCAGGTTCTCGTCGCCCCCGAGCTCCGCCTGGGCGGTGACGTAGCGGCCGGGGCCGACGCCGACGAGGGGCTCGTCCCGGACGAGCTCCTCGGCCTCGCGGAGTCGCTCGGCGCGGGACGAGGTGGGGTTGGCATCGACGTCGGTGGTGGCGTCGGCCTTCGCCGTCCACCCGTCGCCGAAGGCGACACCGCCGAGGAGCAGCCCGAGGGCGACGGCACCGGCGGCCCAGCGGGTCGGCCCGGCCCGGCGGGCGAGGAGGGCCACGGCCAGCAGCGCCAGCTGCCCGAGCAGGCCGGCGCGGGTGTAGGTCACGCCGATCCCCGCCGCGATCACGACGAGAGCGGCGAGCCAGGGCGCCCGGCGGGAGGCGTGGCGGAGGCCGAGCAGGGCGGCGCCCTCGGCCACGAGGAGCAGGACAGCCAGGTGGTACGGGTGGGCGAGCCCGCCCCGGCCGGCGAACGACGACCCGAAGGGGTACAGCGGACCGGTGAACTCGAGGGGCTGGATGCCGAAGGCCTCGCCTCGGGCCGACTGGACCATGCCGAGGACGGCCTGGGCGACGCCGACGCCGGCCACCGCCCCGAGGACGAGGGTCCGGGTGGACGAGCCGCGCAGGGCGAACCCGGCCACGGCGACGACGGCGAGCCCGGCGCCGAGACGCAGGGCGAGGGCCAGCCCCAGCCAGGACGGGTGGGCGACCAGGGCGACCCCGACGCCGGCGGCGTAGATCGCCGCCGCCAGGCGGGACAGGCGGGTGCGGAGCAGGCCGGTCCAGACCGGGCGGTGGAGGAGCGACCAGGCCGCGGTGGCCACCAGCACCACGTCGAACAGGGACACGATGACCGAGCGGTTCCAGTCGTCGGCGCCCCCGGGCGACGACCACACCGGCTCGGCGATGGCCAGGGGAAGGGTGACGACGAGGGCCGCGACCAGCCCGGCGGCGATGCGCCGCTCCTGGTCCGCCGGGTCTCCGGCCTGGGGACCGAGCCCGACCGGGGCGGCCGA
>DASVEC010000022.1:0-3632 GCA_036380755.1 Iamia sp.
CCGACACGACCCGCCCGCCGGCCCGGGCGCACTGGTAGCCGACCTCGTGCGCCATCTCGGCCCCGGCCCGGCTGCACCGACGGGTGCCGACGATGGCGACCGTCGGGCCCTCGATGGCGGCGAGATCACCGTCGGCGAAGAGCACGAAGGGCGGGTCGATGTCGTCGGCCAGCCGGGCGGGCATGCGGGGGTCGCCCCGCACGACGACGTCGATGCCCTCGCGCTCGTGGGCGGCCCACCGCTCGGCCACGTCGACCTCGGCGGCCGCCCGCGCCAGCGCGGCCGCGGTGGTGTCGGCCTGACGCCCGAGGAGGGCGGCGAGGGCGGGCAGCTGCAGGGCCCGGCCCTCGGCCACGAGCCGCCAGGCCTCGTCGGCCGGGCCCGCCTCCCAGAGGACTCCGAGGCGGGCCGGACCCATGCCCGGCAGCCCGGCCAGCGCCGCCCACCACGCCGCGGCCGGCAGCACCTCACCGGCGGGCGCGTCAGCGGTGGGATCGGTGGTGGTCATGCGGCGGCCTCCGAGCCGGTGACGATGGCGCCCCGGAGGGCCATGGCCAGGGCGACGGGCTCGGCACCGAGCGGCGCGGCCGGGTCGGTGCCGTCGAGGTCGGCGACGGTGCGGGCGACTCGGCGGACGCGCGCCAGGCCCCGGGCGGTGAGCCGTCCCTGGCGCAGGGCCGTCACGAGCATCCGGGCGGCACCACCGTCGAGCGGGGCGACCTCGTCGAGCCGCCGGGCCGGGATGAGGGCGTTGGCCTCGACCCCGCGGTCGGCGGCGAGGGCCCGCGCCGTGGCGACTCGCTCGGCGACGACCTCGGTGCCCTCGCCCGCGGCGGTGGCCAGGAGCGCGGTGGGCTCGGGCCGGTGGACGGTGACCCGCAGGTCGAACCGGTCGAGGATGGGCCCGCTGAGGCGCCGCCGGTACCGGGTCCGGGCGCTCTCGCTGCAACGGCACTCCCCCGGCTCGGTGGCGCCGCCGCAGGGACACGGGTTGGTCGCGGCCACCAGTAGGAAGCGAGCGGGCAGCGTCACCGTCGCCCGGGCCCGGGCCACCCGGACCACGCCCTCCTCGAGGGGCTGGCGCAGCGCATCGATCACCGACGGCGGGAACTCGCCCATCTCGTCCAGGAACAGGACGCCCCTGGATGCCAGGCTCAGCTCGCCGGGCCGGAGGGAGGCGGTGCCGCCACCCACCAGCGACACCAACGTCGAGCTGTGGTGCGGGGCCCGGAACGGAGGCCGGGTGACCAACCCGCCGCCGGGCACCTCGATCCCCGCGGCCGACATCACCCGGGTGACCGCCAGCGCGTCCTCGCGACCGAGCGGCGGCAGGAGACCGGGGAGCCGCCGAGCCAGCATCGTCTTCCCGGCTCCGGGCGAGCCGACGAACAGCAGGTGGTGGCCACCGGCGGCGGCGATCTCGAGCGCCTGGCGGGCGACGGGCTGGCCCCGGACGTCGGCCAGGTCCGGTGGCGGCGGGGCAGGTGGGGGCGGGGGCGGTTCCGGCGGATCGGGCCAGCTCCCCTCGCCCCGCAGGGCGAGCACCAGGTCGACCAGCCGGCCGACCGGGCGGACGTCGTGACGGCCCACGAGCCGAGCCTGGCGGGCGCACTCGGTGGGCACGACGGCCACGCCGTCGGGCAGGGCATCGACCAGCGACACGGCGCCGGCCACGGGCCGGAGCGACCCGTCGAGCCCCAGCTCGCCGATGCACCCGACGCCAATGAGGGCGTCGAGCGGGAGCTGCTCGGTGGCGGCCAGCACGGCGAGGGCGATGGCCACGTCGAGCCCGGTGCCGATCTTGCGCTCGGCCGACGGCGCCAGGTTGACGGTGACCTTCTTGGTGGGCCACTCGAGGTGCGAGCTCTGGATGGCGGCCCGGACCCGGTCGCGGGACTCGCGGCAGGCCGCATCGGGCAGACCCACGACCGTGAACGCCGGCAGGCCGACGGTGACGTGGACCTCGACGGTGACGGGGCGACCCTCGACCCCGAGGATGGTGGCGGACGAGACGGTGGCGAGCACGGAGCCCTCCGAGCGTCAGGGCGCCGCTCCCGCTGCGGGACGGCGCCGATGGGCGTCAGGAGGGGCCGAGCGCCGGCCGCCGAGCGATGGGTCGCACCGTACCCCGGGGGTGTGACAGCGGAACCGTCGTCCGTCCAGCGGGTCATCCCGCCGAACCTGCGGAGGCAGAGTTGAAGCAGTCCTTTCGAGTGAAGTTAAGGTTGCCTCATGAGCATCGTGGGCGATGTCGAGGCGCCCGACGAGACCTCCGCCCGGCTCGAGCGGCTGCGGGCCGGGCGAGCGCCCACCGTCGCCCGGGTCCCTCGGCGCACCCGCGTGCGGCGGGCCCTGCACCGCCAGCTCACGGCCCGGCGAGGTCCGATCGTCGTGCTCCACCGCTGGGTCTCGCTGGTCCTGGTGGCGTGGATCGTGGTCGAGTCGCTCACCGGGGCCCTCCTCGTGTTCGAGCCCCAGCTGACGAGCTGGTGGAACCGGGACGACATCCAGGTCACCGCGGGCGACGTCGGGATGGCCGACGCGGCCCGCGCCGCGTCGGAGGCGGTCGACGACGCGCCCGTCACCTTCGTCTCGGCGCCCGACGGCGACGGCAGTGCCGGCATGTACCAGGTGGTCGTCCGCCAGGCGGACGGCGACGCGGCCACCGTCCTGGTCGACCCGGGCTCGGGCGAGGTGACGACGACCGACCACCGGATGCCGGTGCTCCTCCGCTGGGCCTTCGAGGTCCACGTCCGCCTGAACAGCACATCGATCGGTGGCTTCGCCGGGCTGACGGTGGTCGGTGCGTTCGGCGTGGCCTGGCTCCTCGTGATGCTCAGCGGCCTCTACGTCTGGTACTGGCCGGGTGTGAAGCGCTGGGCCAACGCCCTGCGGGTGCGACGCCGACGGGGCCGGTTCACCTGGAACCTCGACCTCCACAAGGCGCTCGGCATCGTCGTCTGGCTGCCGCTCGTCCTGGTCATCGTCACCGGCATCAACCTGGCGTTCCCCCGGCAGGTCGAGGACGTCTACCGGGTCGTCGTGCTCGGCACCTTCGACCACCCGGAGACCGACACGCCCCTGTCGACCGTCGCCCCCACCCCGCCGATCGGCCCGGAGGAGGCACGTCGGGCGGTGGCCGCCCTCGACCCCTCCATCGACGTCGAGTCGGTCGGCACGCCCGCCGGCAGCCCCGTGGGCGTCTACACCGTCTCCGCCCGGGTCGACCCCTCGTTCCTCGGCCAGGTCGGGGGCGAGCGGCCCGTGTCCTTCGCCGTCGACCAGTACTCGGGGGCGGTGGTCTCGGTCGACGACCACCGCCTCGACGGCGCGTCGGTCGAGGCCTACGAGACGTGGTCGTACCCCGTCCACGTCGGGAGCTTCGGCGGGACGACGACGCGGTGGATCTGGGTCGCCCTCGGCCTGGCGCCCGTCGTCATGTCCTGGACCGGGGTCCGGATGTGGCTCGACCGCCGCCGCAAGCGCACCCAGCGCCCAGCAGAAGAAGAGACCCTCCAGGAGGAGCCGTCGTGACCACCCGTCTGACCGCCACCGCGAGGACCGCCGCCGTGGCCGTCCTCCTCGGGACGCTCGCGGCCTGCGGGGGCACCCGCTTCGTCGTGATCGAGAAC
>DASVEC010000023.1:0-4180 GCA_036380755.1 Iamia sp.
AACGACATCGGCCGCCCGCCGGTGCACGAGGGCCCGTACCGCTACCTGTGGGTCGTCGACTTCCCGATGTTCGTGGGCGTCGACGACGCCGGGAACCCCAAGCCGGGCCACCACCCCTTCACCCGGCCCCACCCCGACGACCTCGAGAAGCTCGAGACCGAGCCCATGGCGGTCCGCTCGATGGCCTACGACCTCGTGCTCAACGGCTGGGAGCTGGGGTCGGGCTCGCTCCGGATCCACGAGCCCGACCTCCAGTCGCGCATCTTCCGCTTCCTCGGCATCTCCGAGGAGGAGGCCCAGGCCCGCTTCGGGTTCTTCCTCACGCCGTTCCGCTACGGCGCGCCCCCGCACGGCGGCTTCGCCTTCGGCATCGAGCGGCTGGTGGCGATCCTCGCCGGCGAGGAGAACATCCGCGAGATCATCGCCTTCCCCAAGCCGCAGTCGGGCGTCGACCCCATGACCGACGCCCCCACCCCGGTCGAGTCGGGCCCGCTGGCCGACCTCGGCCTGCGTCTGCTCCCCCCGCCGGCCTGAACCTCACTCCTCGGGCACGATCCGCCGGTAGACGAGGGTGCTGCTCACGATCGTTCCCTCGGCCAGCACGAACGGCACGGTCCCGCTGCTGTTCAGCCCACCGATACCGGTGGGGGAGGCGATGACCCAGGCCATGAACGTCGGGCTGGCCGGGAACCGCTCGATGATGGGGATGAGCGGTGACGACGCGCTGTTGGCCTCGTCGACCACGAAGCCGCTGCCGGCCCAGCCGAAGGCGAGCGGGAAGGGGCCGGCTTCGACGGGCGGGGCGGGGTCGGGATCGGCCGGGTCGGGCAGGCCGACGGGCTCGAATGCCGACGGGAAGTCGGTCGTCTGGATCGCCCAGAAGTCGTCGCCGGGATCGGGGTTCGCGCCCAGGATCAGCCGGAAGGTCATGGCCGCGATCTCTCCCTCGGCGACGAAGTCGGCGCGGGCCGCGCCGCCCGTCCCGAGGTCGACGGGCACGGGACCGCCTCCCTCGACCGCCACGAGGAGGCCGTCGAAGTCGTAGTCGTCGAGGCTGTCGGCCCCGGCGGGGGAGGCGGCGCCGAGGAGCACGGCCCCGGCGGCCAGGCCGGCGCCCCCGGCCATGAAGGCTCGTCGTCCGGTGGCCTCCATCACTCCGGCTCCGGGAGGTTCACGAGGTAGACGAGGCTGCTGTAGAGGATCGTCCCCTCGCCGTTGGGCACGCCGAAGGGGCAGCCGCCGGCGAAGTTGAAGAGAACGCTGCCGGAACCGTCGTTGTGCTTGTCGGGCATGGCCCAGACGTGGCCCGACACGGGCCCGTTCGCGGCGGCGAAGTTGACCCACGAGCAGTTGACGTGGGCGGCGTTCTGGTACGGGTTGGCGAAGTTGAGGGCCTGGCCGGTGCCGAACCACAACGAGGTGCCCACCTCAGTGATGTCGGTGGGCCCCTCGATGGGCACGTAGCCAGTGGGCATGTCGGCCCCGTCGATCACCCACGGGCCGGTTCCCGGAGTGGCCCCGGCGCCCAGCTTGATGCGGACGGTCATGGCGGCCATGTCGCCGAAGGCCGAGAGGTAGGCCTGGGCCACCCCGCCAGTGCCGAGCCCCACGGCCGTGGTCGCGCCAGTCGACATGTCCATCCACTTGAGCGGGATGGTCCACGGTTGGGTCGTCCCGATCGCTCCGGCCGGGGAGGAGCTGCCGAGCAGCGTCGCCCCGGCGGCGAGGCCGGCGGCCCCGGCCATGAAGGCTCGTCGGCCGGGGTGGGCGCCCTCGTCGGGGCGCGCGTCGTCAAGGGTCTCGTCGGTGGTCATGGATCGTCCCCTCCTGGGTCGATGTGTGGTGATCCGGCTGTGACATGTACCACACCGGAAGGGCGTTCGGGGGTCGGGGCTAGGGTCGGCCGGTGGCCGATGACCTGTTCGCTGCGGCCGCGGCCGAGCGGCTGTCGGCGCGGGCGCCGCTGGCCGACCGGCTCCGGCCGACCACCCTCGACGAGGTCGTCGGGCAGGAGCACCTCCTCGGGCCGAAGGCCCCGCTGCGCCGGCTGATCGAGGCCGACCGGCTCAGCTCCGCCATCCTCTTCGGGCCGGCGGGCACGGGGAAGACGACGCTCGCCCGGCTGGTCGCCCGCACCACCGAGAAGGAGTTCGCCTCGCTCTCGGCCGTCGACGCCTCGGTGAAGGACGTCCGCGAGGTCATCGCCCGCTCCCGCCAGCGCCTGGGCGAGCGGGGCCAGGGCACGATCCTCTTCCTCGACGAGGTGCACCGCTTCTCCAAGTCGCAGCAGGACGCCCTGCTCCCGGCGGTGGAGGAGGGGCTGATCGTGCTGATCGGGGCCACCACCGAGAACCCGTACTTCACCGTCAACCCGCCGCTGCTGAGCCGGTCGACGCTGTTCCGCCTCGAGCCCCTCGGCCCCGACGCCCTGCGCGAGCTGGTCGGCCGGGGCCTGACCGCCGAGGGGGCGGAGGCCGACGAGGACGCCATCGACCACCTGGTGCTCCGGGCCGGGGGTGACGGACGCCAGACCCTCACCGCCCTCGAGGTGGCCGTCGCCCTGGCCGGCAGCCGCGACCGCTCACCGGGCGACCCGATCGAGGTCACCGCCGGCGACATGGAGGCGGCCCTCGGCGTCAACACCATGCGCTACGGGCGCGACGAGCACTACGACGTCATCAGCGCCTTCATCAAGAGCATCCGGGGATCGGATCCCGACGCCGGCCTGTGGTGGCTGGCCACCATGCTCGAGGCGGGCGAGGACGCCCGCTTCATCGCTCGCCGGCTGGTGATCCTGGCCTCCGAGGACATCGGCATGGCCGACCCCATGGCGCTGCTCGTGGCCGAGGCCGCCTCGCGGGCGGTCGACCACGTCGGTCTGCCCGAGGCCCAGCTCAACCTGGCCCAGGCCGTGGTGCACCTGGCCACCGCCCCCAAGTCGAACCGCACCGCCCTCGGCATCTGGACGGCGCGGGAGGAGGTCCGCAAGGGCGCGACCGGGCGGGTGCCGGCCGCCTTGCGCGATGCGCACTACCAGGGGGCCAAGGGTCTCGGTCACGGCCAGGGCTACGAGTACCCTCACGACGACCCCCGCGGTTGGGTGCCCCAGCAGCACCTGCCCGACGAGGTCGCCGACCGCACGTTCTACGACCCGTCGCCCCACGGGCACGAGAGGGAGATCCGCCAGCGCATGGACCGCCTCCGCCAGCAGGACCCCGATTCGTGACGGCGGCCGATCTGGCCTCCGTCCTCGCCGCGGTCACCTGTCTGGCCGTCGTGGCGGTGCTGGCCGTGGTCGTCGCCCGGCTGGCGCGCACCGTGGCCGAGGTGGCCTCGGCGGTGGAGGAGGTCCGCACCGAGGCCCTGCCGGCCCTGCGGGAGGCCACCGACGCGGTGCGGCGGGCGGGGGAGGAGACCGAGCGGGTCAGCCAGATCCTCGACGCCGCCGAGGCGGTGTCGACCCGGGTCGACGGCGCCTCCAAGGCCGCCTACGTGGCGCTCTCCCGACCGGTGATCAAGACGGCGGCGGCCGCCACCGGTGCCCAGCGCGCCGCCCGCAAGCTGCGGGGGAGGGACTGAGGCCATGCCCAAGCGCACCTTCTACTTCGTGGCCGGCACCGCGGCCGGGCTGGGCTCGTCGCTGTGGGTGCAGCGCCGGGTGCGGATGGCCGTCGAGCGCTACGTGCCCGAGAAGGTCCAGGAGCGGGCGGCCGAGGCGGCCAAGAAGGTCGCCCCCGCGGTCCGTGGCGCCGTCACCGAGGGCCGCGAGGCCATGCGGGCCCGCGAGACCGAGATGCGGGCCGAGGTGGCCGAGCGGGTCGCCCGCCCCCCGTCCTCCCGCCGCGCCGGCTGACGAAGCGGGGGAGGGGCCCCGGCCCGGAGGGCGGTCGACGGCCGCGGGCCGGCGGTACGGTTCCGCCTGCGGCGGCCTCCGTCGCGGGCGACGAGGGAGCACCATGACCGAGGGGACGCCACCGGGTGGCCACCCAGCCGACGACGACACCGTGGCCTTCGGGCCCGACACCGAGCTGCCCCAGCCGCTGCCGGCGTCGGCCGCCCCGCCCCCGCCGGTCGAGCCCGTGGGGCCCGACGGCGGGGAGGCCGCCGGCGCCTCGAGCCCGTGGCGGACCCGCCCCGCCACGCCGAGCACGCCCGCCGGCCCGGCCTCGTCGGGCACCCC
>DASVEC010000024.1:0-18380 GCA_036380755.1 Iamia sp.
GGGTCGACGTCATCTTCCGGCGCATCGACGACGACTTCCTCGACCCCGTCCAGTTCCGGCCCGACACCGTGCTGGGCGTGGCCGGGCTCGTCCACGCCAACCGGGCCGGCAACGTCACCATCGCCAACGCCATCGGGAACGGCGTGGCCGACGACAAGCTCATGTACACCTACGTGCCCGACCTGATCGAGTACTACCTGGGCGAGCCAGCCATCCTCCGCAACGTCGACACCTACCGGCTGGAGGACCCCGACGCCCGGGCCCTGGTCCTCGATCGCCTCGACCAGATGGTGGTGAAGCCGGTCGACGGGTCCGGTGGCTACGGCCTCGTGTTCGGCCCGTCGTGCTCCGACGAGGAGCTGGCCGCGGCCCGCGCCGACATCCTGGCCGAGCCGCGGGGGTGGATCGCCCAGCCGGTCGTGACCCTGTCGACGGCGCCGACGTTGGTCGACGGCCGGCTGCGGCCCCGGCACCTCGACCTGCGGCCCTTCGCCGTGAACGACGGCGAGAAGGTGTGGGTCCTGCCCGGCGGTCTCACCCGGGTGGCGCTGCCCGAGGGCAGCCTGGTCGTGAACTCCAGCCAGGGCGGTGGGTCGAAGGACACCTGGGTCCTGAGGGACGCGACCGTCGCCCCGGCGCTCGCGGCCGCGACCCCGCCGGACGAGCGGGTCGAGCCCCGCCGGGACACCCCGTCCGTCCCCCTCCAGTTCGGCCCCGCCGACGACCACGAGCGCCAGCACCAGCAGCAGCTCCAGCAGCAGCAGTCGGGCGAAGCCCCGAGCTTTGAGCGCCTGACATCGAATGCCGATGCCAGCCGCTCAAAGTTCGGGACGACAGCAGAGGACGGCGAGCCGTGCTGAGCCGGATCGCCGAGTCGCTGTACTGGATGGGGCGGTACGTCGAGCGGGCCGACGACACCGCCCGGCTCCTCGACGTCCACGTCCACCGGATGCTGGCCGACGCCGGCGACGAGAACGTCGGGTCCACCCTGCTGGCGGCCATGGGGTTGGCGGGCAGCGCCGAGGTCGATGCCGTCGACCTGTGGCGGGCCACCGAGCTGCTGGCCTACGACCCCGACAACCCCAGCTCGGTCGCCGGCTCGCTGCGTCTGGCCCGGTCGAACGCCCGGGGCCTGCGCGAGACCCTCGCCACCGAGGTGTGGGAGGCCATCAACCGCACCCACCACGACCTCGACGCCCAGATCCGGGCGGCGCGGGCCCTGGGGCCGTACCTCTTCTTCCGCTGGGTGCGCGAGCGGGTGGCCCTGATCGGCGGGCTCATCGACAGCGTCGTGCTCCACGACGACGGCTGGCGCTTCCTCACCATCGGGCGCTGCCTCGAGCGGGTCGACATGACGGCCCGGCTCCTCGGCGCGGTGACCGACTCCGAGGACCCGAGCCGCTGGTCGAGCGTCCTCGTCAGCTGCGGCGCCAACGACGCCTTCCTCCGCACCCACGGCGGCGACATCACGCGCACCCGGGCCCTCGCCATGCTCCTCCAGGCCGAGGACCTGCCCCGCTCGGTCGCCTACGCCCTCGACCTGGCCGAGACGTCGCTGAACGAGATCGCCACGTCGACGGGCACGCCCGACACCGCCGTGCGGATCATCGGACGGGTGCGCTCCGAGCTCGCCTACACCGGGCCCGACGACCTGGCTCGCACCACCGAGGCCACGCTCACCCGCCTCCAGGACGCCTGCCGGCGGGCCGACGAGCTGGTGAAGGCCCGCTACTTCCGCCGGGCCGACCTCATCGAGTGGCAGGCGGAGACGGCGGTCTAGCGCCATGGCCACGCGACTCGCCATCACCCACTCGACCTCGTACCGGTACGAGGCCCCCGTGACCACGTCGTACAACGAGGCCCGGCTCGAGCCCCGCAGCGACCGGCGCCAGACCGTCCTGTCGTGGAGCCTCGACGTCGAGCCGGTCGCCCGGCTGGTCAACCACGTCGACTACTGGGGGACGATGGTCCACCACTTCGACCTGCAGGTGCCCCACACCGAGCTGTCCGTCGTGGCCAAGACGGTGGTCGAGACGGGCGTGACCCGCACCGGCCCGGGCGACGCGACCTGGGACGACCTGGCCACGCCGGCGGTGCGCGACCGCTTCTTCGAGCTGCTGGTGCCCACCCGCATCGTGGCGATCGACGACGAGGTCGTCGTCGCCGCGGCGGCGGACATCCGGGCGTCCTCGGCCACGCCGACCGAGGCGGCCGAGGCGGCCGTCGGGTACGTCAACGACCGGCTGACCTACGAGCAGGGCTTCACCGGCGTGACCACCACCGCCCCCGAGGTCCTCGCCGCCGGCCGCGGTGTGTGCCAGGACTTCGCCCACCTGTCGCTGGCCCTGCTGCGCGCCATGGGCATCCCCGCCTGGTACGTGTCGGGCTACCTCCACCCGGCCGACGATCCCGAGATCGGCGTGACCGCCGTCGGCGAGAGCCACGCCTGGGTGGCGGCGTGGACCGGCCAGGTGTGGCCCCTCGACCCGACGTCGCTGGCGCCGGTGTTCGACCGCCACGTCCGGGTCGCCGCCGGCCGCGACTACCACGACGTCCCCCCGTTCCGGGGCGTCTACGCCGGCGGCGGCGCCCAGGAGCTCGCCGTCGCCGTCGAGGTCACCCGCCAGGCCTGAGGCGGTACGGTGCGCGACATGGCGCGCTGGGGGGCGATGACGAGGCGGACGGCGGCGGTCGTGGCGCTGGTCGTCCTGGCCGGTGGGGCGGGCTGCGGCGGGGACGCCACCGACGGCAAGTCGTCTGCCACCACCGTGGCGGACACGACGACCACGTCCGCCCCTCTCGACGAGGTGCTCGCCGGTGATGTGCCGGCCGCGGCGTGCGCCAGCGACGCCCGCACCCTCGAGACGGCGGCGGAGGCCTACCTGGCGCTCGAGGGCACCTACCCGGCCTCGGCCGCCGACCTGGTCGGCGGCTTCCTGGACGAGGCGCCCCGCTACCACGAGCTGCGGATCGTGTCGCCCACCGAGGCCGAGGCCGTCCCGGTGCCCGGCGCCGGCTGCGACTGACGCGGCGCCGCCATGCCGATGTCGCCGTACGTCGAGCGGATGCGGGCCGCGGTGGGTCACGAGCTGCTCCTGCTCCCGTCGGCCACGGTGCTGCCCCGACGGGACGACGGGGCCGTGCTGCTGATCCGCCACCACGCCTCGGAGGGGTGGGAGACGATCGGCGGGATGGTCGAGCCGGGCGAGGACCCGGCGGCGGCCGCGGTGCGGGAGGCACAGGAGGAGGTCGGGGTCGAGGTCCGGCTCGGCGCCCTCCTCGGTGTCGTCGGCGGACCCGACTTCGTCGTCCGCTACCCCAACGGCGACGAGGTCGCCTACGTGAGCGCGGTGTGGGAGGCGACGATCGTCGCCGGCGAGCCCGTCGCCGACGGCACCGAGGCGCTCGCCGTGCGGTGGTTCACCCCGGCCGAGCTGGCGACGGCCGACCTCGGACCGTTCTGCCGGGCGACGCTGGGCGCCGTCGGGCTCTACGGTCCGGAGCCATGAGGTTCGCTGCTGATCGACCGCTCGGGGTCGCCCCCGCCACCATCTCGGACTACCGGGAGCTGGCCCGGCGCCGGCTGCCCCGTCAGCTGTTCGACTACATCGACGGCGGCGCCTACGACGAGGCGACGATGGCGGCCAACGTGGCCGACCTGGTCGACGTCCGCCTGCGCCAGCGGGTGATGCGCGACGTCGGCACGCGGTCCCAGGCCACCACCGTCCTGGGCCAGGAGCTCACCATGCCGGTGATCCTCGGCCCCGTCGGCCTGGGCGGGATGTTCGCCCGGCGGGCCGAGGTCCAGGCGGCGCGGGCGGCCGAGGCCGCGGGGGTGCCGTTCGTCGAGTCGACCGTGTCGATCTGCTCGATCGAGGAGGTGGCGGGGGCGACGAGCCGGCCGCCGTGGTTCCAGCTCTACGTCATGCGCGACCGGGGCTACGCCGAGGGGCTGATGGCCCGGGCGGCGAAGGCCGGCAGCCCGGTGCTCGTGCTCACCGTCGACCTGGCCGTGGTCGGCGCCCGCCACCGCGACACCCGCAACGCCATGGTCGGCGAGGTCACGGCGTGGGCCAAGGCCCGCCGGGGGATCGATCTGGTGTCGCACCCGCAGTGGCTGCGCGACGTCGCCATCGGCGGCAAGCCGCTGACCTTCGGGAACCTGGAGGACGCCGTGCCCGGCGCCCGCACGCCCGAGGCGTTCCGGGAGTGGGTCGACGCCCAGTTCGACCCGTCGGTCACGTGGGACGACATCGCCTGGGTGCGCGAGCACTGGGACGGCAAGCTGCTGGTGAAGGGCGTGCTCGACCCCGACGACGCCCGCCAGGCGGTCGATGCCGGCGTCGACGGCCTGGTGGTGTCGAACCACGGCGGCCGCCAGCTCGACGCCGTGGCCTCGTCGGCCCGCGCCCTCCCGGCGATCACCGAGGCGGTCGGCGACCAGGTGGAGGTCCTGGCCGACGGGGGCATCCGCAGCGGCCTCGACGTGGTGAAGCTGATGGCCCTCGGGGCGCGGGCGTGCCTGATCGGCCGGGGTTGGGCGTGGGCCGTGGCCGCCCGTGGCGAGTCCGGCGTGGCCCACGTCCTCGAGGGCCTCCGGGCCGACATCGACGTCGCCCTCGGCCTGACCGGCACCACGTCGGTCCAGGACCTCGGCCCCGACGCGCTGCTCTGACGCGAAACTGCGACCCTCATCCACCTCCTGGGTGGACGAGGGTCGCAGTTTGCGGAGAAGCGTCTAGCTGAGGCGCTCGAAGATCATGGCCATGCCCTGACCGCCGCCGACGCACATCGTCTCCAGGCCGAACGTCTTGTCGGCGTCCTGGAGGCCGTGGATCAAGGTGGTGGCGATGCGGGCGCCGGTCATGCCGAAGGGGTGGCCGACGGCGATGGCGCCGCCGTTGACGTTCAGCTTGTCCCAGCTGATGCCGAGCTCCTTGGCCGACGGGATCACCTGGGCGGCGAAGGCCTCGTTGATCTCGACCAGGTCGATGTCGTCGATCGTCATGCCGGCGCGGGCGAGGGCCTGCTTCGACGCCTCGATCGGGCCCAGGCCCATGATCTCGGGGTTCAGCCCCGTCACGCCGGAGGCGACGACGCGGGCCAGCGGGGTCAGGCCCAGCTCGGCGGCGCGGGTGTCGCTCATCACGACCACGGCGGCGGCGCCGTCGTTGAGCGGGCAGGCGTTGCCGGCGGTGACCTTGCCGTCGGGGCGGAAGGCGGGCTTGAGGTTGGCCAGGCCCTCGGCGGTGGTGCCGGCCCGGATGCCGTCGTCACGGGTGACGGTGACCTCGTTGCCCTCGTCGTCCTTGGTCGCGACGGGCGTGATCTCGTGCTCCCAGAAGCCGTTCTCCAGCGAGGCGGTCGCCCGCTGCTGCGAGAGGGCGGCGAACTCGTCCATCTCCTCGCGCGTGGTGCCGGTGAACTCGGCCACGTTCTCGGCCGTCTCGCCCATGGCGATGTAGACGTCGGGCAGGCCCTCCGGCGGGGTCCAGTCGCCCTGGCCCCCGGCCTGACGGGCCTGGGTGCGGGCCTCGGCGTCGGCGTACCGCGGGTTCTTGGCCCCGCCCACGTCGGCCATGCCGTTGAGGAAGCGGCTGACGGTCTCGACGCCGGCGGCCACGAACACGTCGCCCTCACCGGCCTTGATGGCGTGGGCGGCCATGCGGATCGCCTGCAGCGACGACGAGCAGTAGCGGTTGATGGTGACGCCGGGGACGTCGGGCATGCCGGCCTGGATGGCGGCGATGCGGGCCATGTTGAAGCCGGACTCGCCGGCCGGCTGGCCACAGCCGAGGATGAGGTCCTCGACCGTGAGGCGATCGAGCTCCGGCACCTGGTTCAGCGCCGTGTCGACGATGAAGGCGGTGAGGTCGTCGGGACGCTCGTTCTTGAGCGAGCCCTTCATGGCCCGCCCGATCGGGGTGCGGGCGGTCGAGACGATGACGGCTTCGGGCACGGTGCTTCCTCCGAGGATGCGGTCGTGCCGTTGGTCTAGCCGGTCTCCCCCACAGCCCCCCAAAGCACCGTGTCGAGGACCTGACGGACCATGTCCACGAAGCCGGGGTTGGTCGTCCGGTAGTAGGGCAGGCCCTGGATCGGCGTGCGCAGCGCCCATCCCCGTCCGCGGGCCCACGCGTCGTCGTCCACGTCGAGGGTCGTGCGGAAGCGCTCGCGGCCGACCTCGTCGAGCACGGCCCACGCCGGGTAGAGATCGGCGGCCGGGTCGCCGGTGCCCGAGCCGCCCCAGTCGAGGACGCCGGTGAGGCGCCCGTCGGCCACCAGCAGGTTGGCGGCCAGGAGGTCGCCGTGGACCCACGTGGGCGGGCCGTCGAAGGCCGGGGCCGCCAGGGCGGCGTCCCATGCCTCGGTCGTGCGGGACACGTCGATCTCGTCGTCGAGCTGGTCGAGGCCGGCCCGGATCGACGGGTCGAGGTGGCGCAGGGCCCAGCGGTTCTCGGCGCGGGGCGCGCCGGTCGGGTCGAGGGCCGCGAGGGCGGTGATCGTCGCGGCCAGGTCGTCGGCCAGGGCCTCACCGCCCCGGGGCGTGTGCTCGGCCGTCGAGCCCGGCAGCCAGCGGAGGACGGCCCACGGGTTGGGGTAGCCGTCGTCGGGCCGGCCGACTGCGACCGGCTCGGGGACCGCCACCGGCAACCGGGCGGCCAGCCACGGCAGCCATTCGACCTCGTGCTCGAGGCTGCGCCCCCACCCGGGCAGGAGGGGCAGGCGGACGCAGAGGTCCTCGCCCAGGCGGTAGACCGCGTTGACCGTCCCGACCGAGGGCACCTCGACGATGGGCAGGCCCGACCAGCGCGGGTGCTGCGACGCGATCAGCCGGCGGACCAGGTCGACGTCGACATCGAGCTGGTCGGGGTGCATCCGGTTCGGCACGGCGCCACGCTCGCGTCCGGTCCCTGCCGGCCGAGCACGGGTTTCGGTGTCAGCCGGAGAAGAGGTCGCGTCTCGGTTCGTCGGTGTAGGCGGGGGCGCGGCCAGCCTTGAAGGCACGCATGGCCTCGGGGAGGTTCTCGGTGGTCTCCGCCAGGTCATCGGCCAGCCGGTCGCCCTCGGACTCCGGGTTCGCGACCCGGGCCGGAGCACGAGGGTGATCAACTGTTTGGTCGCCAGCCTGTCGTTCGGGGTCCCACGTCCTTCGCCTTCACGCCAAGACTGCACCCACAGAGATAGCGATCGCCTTACCGTTGATGGCGGAGAAAGGCGCGCCGCACCCGAAGGCTGAGACGGTGCCGTGCCCGCTGATGGCCAAAGTTCCGACCACAGTCGTCCCGTCGCCGATGAACGTTCCGGACAGGGTCAAGGTCGTGGTCATGTGGCCAGTGGCAGGAGGGGCGGTGCACTCCTTCGTTCCCTGGCCACAAGTGCCAGTACGGGCATAGATGCCCATCAGGTTAGTAGTGGAATTCGTGGAGATAGTCCCGGAGACCTGGTAGTCGTCAGGAGTGAAAGTAGTAGTGATGGGGACCAAAGTATAAGTGCCGGTGAAACTGGCCACGAGTAGATGGGGGTTCGGAGTTCCGTAGTCGAAGGGAACCTGAGGGATGCTCAAAGTCACGAACCCGCTAGTAGTAGTAGTAGCGGTGAAGCTGATGCTGCTGGCGGTACAAGTCGACCCGGACAGTGGAACAGTAAGGCCGGGAGTCAGAGCCACGGTCAGGCTGCCGGAAGTGACAGTGCCAGTGGAGGCGGCTGTCGGGGCGGCCGGCAGGACCATCACCGCGACGGTCGCCAGCAGGACCACCACCAACATCTTCTTCATCGATCGCTTCATCATCAGGACCTCCTCGTATCCGGCAGCCGGCAGGCACCGACCAATGGACATCGAGGACAGAATGCACCTCGGGCTGTCGCGAACGGTGCGCGTCGCGCACGACTCGCTCAGCCGGAGAAGAGGTCGCGTCTCGGTTCGTCGGTGTAGGCGGGGGCGCGGCCGGCCTTGAAGGCACGCATGGCCTCGGGGAGGTTCTCGGTGAAGCCGAGCATGAGCTGGTTGCGGTCCTCCAGCTCGATGGCCGCCTCCAGGCTCCCGATCTCGAGGTTGGCCCACAGCACGTCCTTGGTCATCGCCAGCCCGTAGGGCGAGTGGGCGCACATGTCGGCGGCGAGGGCGACGGCGGCGTCGCCCATCTCGTCGTCGGGCAGGACCCGGCTGACCAGCCCGGCCCGCAGGGCCTCACCGGCGTCGACCCGTCGCCCGGTGAGGAGGACGTCGTTGGCCCACGCCGCCCCGACGAGACGGGGGAGGAGCCACGACGCGCCCATCTCGGTCGACGTGAGGCCGTTGACGATCCCGGTGGCGTTGAACACCGCGCTCTCGGCGGCGATGCGGAGGTCGGCCCCGAGCGCCAGGCACATCCCCCCGCCGAAGGCGGCGCCGTTGACGGCGGCGATCACCGGCTGGGGCATCTTCCGCAGCCGGGGCACAAGTCGGCTGTAGACCCGCATGGCCCGCTGGGCGATGCGGCCCACGGTGAGGCCGTCGATGCCGGGGACGACGCCGTGGTCCTCGAGGTCGAGCCCGGAGCAGAAGCCCCGCCCCGCGCCGGTGAGGACGACGACCCACGTGCCGTTCTCGTCGGCCAGCGCGGCGAGGGCGTCGTCGAGAGCCAGCACCAGGTCGATCGACATGGCGTTGAGGCGCTCGGGGCGGTTGAGCGTCACCCGGCCGACGTGCGGCACCGGGTGGTCGACGAGGACGAGATCACTGGACACATGTCCAGGTTGCCACGCCCCGGGGTCGGGTGCGCGAGGTCAGCCGCGGGCGAGGTGCGAGGCGACGTCGGCCCACAGCTCGGCGACCCGGGTGCGGGCGCCGTGGTGGCGAGAGACGTGGGCGCCCTGCTCGGCGCCGAGGCTGGAGCGGGCGTCGGCATCGGCGAGGAGGGCCTCGGCCCGGGCGGCCAGGTCGTCACCGGCGAACAGGTCGACGAGGGACTCGTCGTGGACGGCGTCGGGCAGCACGTCGACCAGGCCGGACGGGCGGTGCCCGACGACGGGGACCGAGCGGCGGGCGGCGTCGAGGGCGAGGAGCGGCAGGGGTGGCTCCCGCGCCGTCACCACGACGAGGGCGGGCGAGGGCCAGTCGGCGCCCCAGCCGTCGGCATCGACGACGTGCACCCGGTCGGCCAGGTCGCGCAGGGCGATGTCGGTGGCGATCCGCTCGGCCGCCTCGGGGCCGTCGGGCCGGCCGACCCAGACCAGGTGGACGGGGCGCCCGTCGACCTCGGCGGGGAGCCGGGCGGCCAGGGCGACGAAGAGGTCGGTGCCGGCCCGCCAGCCGATCGGTCCGCCACCGGCCACGACCAGCGCGCCCCCGGGCAGGGCGGGCCGGGCGACATCGGCGGGGAGCGGGGGCAGGACCCAGGGCGGGTGGACGGCGATGCGGCTCGCCGGGAGGCCGAGTTCGTCGATCAGGTGGGACCGCATGGCGGAGGTGCCGACCACGACCAGCCGGGCCCGGCCCAGCCGCTCGGCGGCGTCCGGTCCCGCCCCCTGGGCCAGGCCGATCGGCCCCTCGGGCAGGCGGACCACGAGCGGCGCCCTCCGGGCCGGGCGGGGCAGGGCCTCGGCCAGGGTGAGGGTGGTGGCGCCGTGGGCCCACACCACGTCGGGCGGGCCCAGGCCGGCGCGACCCGGGTGCCGGGCCAGGCCCAGCGACAGGCCGACCCGCTCGCCGGCCGGACGGGCGCGGGGGTGGAGCCGGGCGGCGGCGGCACCGACCCGCTGGGCGCCACCGCCGACGACTCGGGGCGGGGTCAGGTCGGCGGCGGCGACGATGTCGGCGGCCAGCGGCCCGTCGGCGCCGGCGACGACGCGCGTGCGGGCGGGATCGACGGCCCCGGCCCGGCCCAGCTCGTCGAGGAGCGACAGGAGGATCCGGTTCACGTCCGACCGCTCCAGGTCGGGGATCAGCGCCAGCACCGCCCGCGGCCGGATCACGCGGTGTCCTCCCCCTCGTCCTCTGGCGAACTGGCGATCAGATCCGGCGGGAACCCGCCGGATCTGATCGCCCCTTCGATGTCGGACCAGAGGGTGGCGGCGGCGAGGGGGGTGGTGGCGCTGGCGGCGGCGCGGGCGAGGTCGCCGGCCAGGAGGCGGCCCCGGTCCGGTCGGGCGAGGAGGGTGCGGACCTCGGCGGCCAGGGCGGCGCCGTCGAGGTGACGGATCCGGTGCTCGGGGTGGCCGGCCTCGTCGAGCAGGGCGGTGCCGGGGGTGAAGCCGACGACCGGTGTCCCGGCCAGCGCGGCCTGGACCGCGGGCAGGGGATAGGGATCGACCCGGCCCGTGACGACGAGCAGGTCGGCGGCGGCCAGCCGGTCGGCCCGGTCGGCGCCGTCGGGCGTGAACCGGACCCGATCGCCCAGGCCGCGCAGGTCGACGTCGGCGCGGACGTCGGCCCCGGTGCCGTCGGCGTCGTCGTCGCCGATCCAGGTCCAGCGCACGGCCCGACCGTCGACCTCGGGCCCGACCGCCGCGGCCAGGGCGACGAAGAGGTCGGTGCCCGAGCGCCACCCGACCGGCCCGCACCCGACGACGAGGGCGGCGGCATCGGGGGCCGGGCGGGGATGGCGGGCGGGCGGGTCGAGCGGACCGGGGTGGTGGCGGACCCGCGCCGGGTCGAGGCCCAGCCCGCCCCGGTCGCGGGGGCGGACGGCCCAGTGGGCCACGGGCTCGGCCGGCACCACGGTGAGGGCGGCGTCGGCGAGACGCCCGGCCAGGTCGGTGGGGCGGCGGCTGCGCGACCAGGCCTCGTCGATCAGCGGCAGGTGGGCCACGACCGGCGGCGCCGGCGAGGGCATCTCGTCCAGGGCCACGAGGGCGGCGGCCGACCCGGCCACGACCACGTCGAACTCGGCGGCATCGGCCAGCACCCGGCGACGCCACTGGCGCTGCGCCCGGACGGTCAGACCGGGGCGTCCGGTCACCTCGGCGGCGGACCGGATGGCCCCGAGGGTCGGGGTGGGCCGGCGGACGACGTCGATCCCGTCGATCACCGGGTCCTCGCCGGGCTCGAGCACGACGGCGGTGACCTCGACGCCGCGCTCGGCCATCGCCCACCGGGCCAGGTCGAGCAGGCTCGTCGCGCTGTCGCCCGACGAGTCGAGCACGAGCAGCAGCCGACGGATCACCCGGCCATGGTCGCACGGCCGAGGGTGGCGGCCCGGAGGTGGGCGACGAGGTCGGCCCGGCTGGTGCCGGCGTTGAGGCCGCTGGTGGACGGCATGACGTAGACGGGGCTGGGCCCGAGGCGGCGGTCCTGCCACCCGGCCGTGGCGGCCCGGTCGGCGCCGGCCCGCCAGCCGGCCAGCCCGACGAGCACGACGGCGGCCGGTTCGAGGAGGGCGCACAGCCGGTCGAGGCGCGCGACACCGGCGCGGTACTCGGCGGTCGTCAGCGCGGATGCCTTGGGCGTGGCCCGCTTGACCAGGTCGGTCATGCCGATGCGGCCGTCGGCGAGGAGTCGCCACGGGTCGCGGTCGGCCCCGTCCGGGAGCAGGCCGGCCTCGGCCAGGGCGGGCCAGAAGCGGTTGCCGGGCCCGGCGTAGCCGACGCCGGCGTCGGCGGCGTGGAGGCTCGGGTTCAGTCCGCTGACGAGGAGCTCCATGCCGGGAGCGACCGTGTCGGCGAGGGTGCGGCCCCGCGTGGCGGTGAGGTCGAGGTACCGCCATCCGTCCTGGGCCCCGGGCGCGTCGGTGCGGGCGAAGACGTCGACGAAGCCGGCCCCCTCGACCAGGTCGACCAGGGCGTCGGGGTCCCAGAAGGTGAAGCGGCGTCCGGGCAGGTCGTTGTCGCGACCGCTGGTCCCCTCGCCCTCGCCGGCGAACATCCGCAGGCTCAGCGGGGCGCCGACGGCCAGGGCGCGGTGGAGATCGGCCAGCACCAGCGGGAGGTGCACGGCCGGGACGTGCTGGAGCGTCTTGCTGGTCCAGGCCCCGCCGAGCGACCCGGGGCGGATCGGCAGGCCGCCGCCCGCGCCCCGGACGAGCGGCACGGTGGGGTGGGCGGTGCGGGCCACGCCGAGCATCGCCGCCGAGGGATCGAGGCCGATCAGGGCGTCGCCCAGCACGCCGAGGTCGTTCCCGGTGCCGCACCCGAGGTCGAGCAGCGGCCGATCGGCGAGACGGCGGGCGCCGAGGGCCTCGGCCCGGTCCGCGGCCGGCGGCATCCCCCGGGCCGCGTAGGCCCCGGCCCCCACCTCGTAGGCCGCCAACGTGCCGGCATCGACGGGCGGTTCGGGGGTGGGCGGCGATGGGGGCATCAGCGGCGGGGGCGACGGCGGCGGGTGGGCGTCGGCTCGGGGTCGGCACCGTCGAGGAAGAGGTCGAGCTGGACGTCGCGGGTGGCGCGCTGGGCGAGGGGCTCCCACGTGCGGGCGCCCCGGGGGCCGGAGCTGGGCACCTCGAGCCGCTCGATGGGCAGGGCCCGCGCCGCGCCCTTGCCGTCGCGCACGCCGATCGACCCGTCGCGCTCGCGGCGCACGACGGTGCCCTCCTGCCAGCGGGCGTTGGGCCGGGGTCGGAAGCGCACCACGTCGCCGGCGTGGAGGCCGATGTCGAGGAGGTTCGGCTCACCCAAGGGCGCTCACCCCTCTCCGAGGGCGCCGAAGACCTTGGCCTGCAGGCGCCGCATGCCGGCCAGCCAGCGGTCGGGGTCGGTGGCCCGGCGCTCGTAGTACCCGGCGACCTCGGGGTGGGGGAGGATCAGGAACCGGCCCTCGTCCATGGCCACGGCGACGGCCTCGGCCACGTCGGCCGGCTCGATCACGCCCTGCAGGGCGACCGTCTCGACGGCCGAGCTGCCCCGGCCGCCGCGGATCATGTCGGTGTTGACGCCCTGAGGGCACAGGCAGTGGACGGTGAGGCCCTGGTCGCCGTAGGTGATGGCCAGCCACTCGGCGAAGGCCTCCGCCGCGTGCTTGGTGACCGAGTACCCGGCATCGCCGATCTGGGCCAGCAGCCCGGCTGCCGATGCGGTGGAGAGGAAGATCCCGCCGCCGCGGGCGACCATGTCGGGCACCACGATGCGGGCCGCGACCACGTGGGCCATGACGTTGACCTGCCAGATCCGGTCCCACGTGGCGTCGTCGGCCATCAGCCCCTCGCCGCTGCCGATGCCGGCGTTGGCGGCGAAGAGCCCCACCGGCCCGAACCGCTCGGTGGTGGCGTCGACGACCGCCTGCACCTGCTCGGCCGAGCTCACGTCGGCGCCGAGACCGATGACCCGATCGCCGTGCGCCTCGGCCAGCCGCGCCGCCGCGGCCTCGGCGTCGGCAGCGTCGAGGTCGACCACGGCCACCCCGGCGGCGCCGTCGGCCAGGAACCGATCGGCCAGGGCGTAGCCGATCCCCCCGCGTGCTCCGGTGATGATGCAGGTCGTCCCGTCCAGGCGCATGCCGCGACCCTACGCACCCCGCGCGACAGTGAGTCGCGTGAAGCGCCTCGTCGCCCTGCTCTTCATCGCCGTCCTCGTCTCCGGTTGCTCCGACGACGGGGGATCCGACGACAGCAGCGGCACCGCCGGGACGAGCAGCACCACGACCGAGGCGAGCGCGCCGTCGGAGTCGGAGGAGCCCGAGCGGTTCGAGGGGTCGGTCGAGGACTTCTACCGCGTGCCCGATCCGCTCCCGGACGGCGCGCCCGGCGACGTCATCCGGACGATGCCCGTCGACGCCCCCGACGGCGAGGCCGGTCTGCGGATCATGTACCTGTCGACCGACGCCGAGGACGACGTGCGGGCCGTGACCGGCCTCGTCTACCACCCGACGGGTGAGGCGCCGGAGGGGGGCTGGCCCGTCCTCGCCTGGGCCCACGGCACGTCGGGGCTCGCCGCCCCCTGCGCACCGAGCCGGAACCCGGCGGCCCCGCCGGCCTTCGGGGTCGAGGGCGTCCGGGTGGCCACCGACTACATCGGCCTGGGACCGGAGGGCGAGATCCACCCCTACCTGTCCGCCGCCGCCGAGGGCCATGCCGTGATCGACGGTGTCGCCGCCGCCCGGTCGCTCCCGGAGGTCGGTGCCGGCGACGAGTGGGTGGTGGCCGGCGTCTCCCAGGGCGGGCATGCCGCCCTCGTGACCGGCGAGCAGGCGTCCGAGCGCCTCCCCGACGCCGAGCTGCTGGGGACGGTCGCCATCGCCCCCGGCGCCGAGCTGGGCTCGACCTACGGCGACGAGATCCAGATCAAGATCATCACCACCATGGTGCTGGTCGGCGTGGCCGCCGAGGACCCGTCGGTGAAGGTCGAGGACTACCTCGACCCGGAGGCGGCCGCCGCCGCCCAGGTGATCGAGACCGGGTGCGTCGCCGACGTCATCACCGCCCTGCCGGCGCTGGCGGCCGCGCCCGACTACTTCACGACCGACCCCCGCACGACCGCGCTGGGCGAGGAGTGGCTGGAGCAGAACGATCCCGGGCAGGTCGTCTCGGACGCACCGCTGCTCGTGGTCCAGGGCGGACAGGACATCCTCGTCGTCCCGGCCCGGACCGACGCCCTGATCGAGCGCGAGTGCGGGATCGGTCAGGTGGTCGATCTCCTCGAGGTCCCCGAGGGCGACCACGACACGGTGACCGGGCTGGCCGAGGACGACATCGCCGCGTGGGTCGCGGCCCGCTTCGCCGGCGAGGAGCCGACGACCACCTGCAGCTAGGCCGAGATGGCGGCGCGCATGGTGTCGTCGACGACCTGGCGGCGGTCGGGGCCCCACGGCAGCGGCATGAGCACCGGGTGGTCGACGCCGGCGGCGACGTAGGCCCGGAAGGTGTCGCGCACCAGGTCGGCGTGGCCCACGACGTCGATGGCGTCGACCATCTCCTCGCTGACGGCGGCGAGGGCACCCTCGCGGTCGCCGGCGGCGTGGCGCTCGCGGACCTCGGTGACCGAGTCGCCGAAGCCGGCCTTGGTGAAGCTCTCGGCGTAGGAGTCGACCACGGCGTAGGAGAAGAGGTCCTTGCGCCCGTTGGCCAGCGCGCCGTCCCGGTCGGCGACACCGGCGTGGACGTAGGCGTAGACGGTGCACGACCCCGGCTCCCGCCCGGCGGCGGCCTCGCCCTTCCGCACCTGCTCGACCGACCAGGCGACGTGCGACGCCGGCAGGTAGTTGAGCAGCACGCCGTCGGCCACCTCGCCGGCCAGCGCCAGCATGCGGGGCCCGAGAGCCCCGAGCACGACCTGGGGGCGGCGGGCGCCGTCGCCGAAGCGGACACCGAGACGGAAGCCCTTCACCTGGTAGTGGTCGCCGGCGAAGGTGACCTTCTCGCCCGACAGGCACTCCTGCACGAGGGCGACGTACTCCCGCACCTGACCGAGGGGGCGATCGCCGTAGGGCGCGCCGTGCCAGCGGGACGTGACGACGGGGGAGGAGATGCCCACACCGAGCAGCACGTCGCGGTCGGGGTCGAGGGCCGACAGCGTGGCCGCCGACATGGCGGCCAGCGGCGGGGTGCGGAGCTGCAGGGCCAGCACGCCGGTGCCGAGGTCGACGCCGGGGGCGGCGGCGCCGGCCGCGGCCAGCAGCGAGAAGGCCTCGGGACCGGTGGTCTCGGCCGTCCAGAACGAGCGGTACCCGAGCTCGGCCGCCCGCCGCGCCGTCTCGACCGCGTACTGCGGCCCGAGCCCCATGAGGCTGGCGTAGGTGAACCCGACGGTCGATGCGCCCATGGCCGGCGACGGTAGGCGATCGGCCCGCCGTGTCACCCGAGCGGCGGTTGGCCGGCCACCACCCGTTCGAGGACGGCGCGCAGCTCGGGGGTGAGGCCGACGCCGTCCGTGCGCGTCCACCACCCGACCTCTTCCTCGGCGAAGCGCGCCCACGTCTCGACGAGGTCGGCGAAGCCGGCGTAGAAGGCGGTCATCAGGGCGATGAGGTGGAGACGTTCGGGGAACGGGCCGCCGGTCGCAAGGTAGTCCTCGACCTGGGCCACGCCCTCCTGCCGGCGTTCGGCCATGACCTGGCGGGTCACCTCGACGGCGTCGAGCAGGTCGTCCATCGTCCCCTGGTCGGCGAACATCACCCGCAGCAGAGCTTCGACCTCGAGCACGGGCGGTGCCGGCGGACTCGCCAGCCACGCCTCCAGCGCCGTCCGTCCGGTCGGGGTGATGGTGTAGTCCGTGCGGCGGCGGCCTCCGGTCCGGGCCGGGTGGGCCTCGGCGAAGCCCAGCGCGACGAGCCGCTTGACCTCGGCGTAGACGTGGGCCTCGGAGCGGGGCCAGAAGAACCGCAGGCTGCGGGTGGCCTGGCCGGCCAGCTCGTAGGCGCTCCACGGACGCACGGCCAGGAGGCCGAGGAGCGCGTAGGTGGTGGGGGTGGGCGTCGCGGCCATGACCCTTGACATTACTCCAGTCTGGAGTATATGCAGTACTCCAGACTGGAGCAAAGGGGAGTGACGTGCCGGAACCCGATCGACTGGAGGTGGCGACGGCGCTGCGTGCCGCGCTCGACCGGTTCGTCACCCTCGTGCGAGGCCTCGACCCCGGCGATCGTCACCGTCCCGTCCCGGCGCTGCCGGGATGGGACGTGGGGGATGCCGTGGCCCATGTCCTCACCGTGCTGCGGCGGGGCACCGGCGACATGCGCCGCAGCGCCACGGCGGCCGAGACGGCGGCCCTCAACCAGACCTGCCTCGACGAGGTGGCCGAGCGCGACCTCGCCGCCCTGGCCGATCTCGTGGCCACCGAGGGCGCCGCCGCCTTCGCCAACCTCGACCTCCTCCCCGTCGACCTCGCCTTCCCGTTCCACGGCGGCACCATGTCCACCGTCGTGCCCGTCTCGTGCGTGGTGGTGGGCGAGCTGCTGGTCCACGGGCGCGACATCGCCACCGCCTGCGACCGCGATTGGCCCCTCGCCGACGGCGAGGCCGCACTCGTCCTCGCCGGGATGGCGGCGCTGATGCCGGCGTGGCGCCGGGCCGACGCCGAACCCGGCTCCGTCGCCCTGCGGCTCGACGGACTCGACCTCGTCATCGGCGACGGACCCTCCACCCACGTGGTCGAGGGTCGGCCCGCCGATGTCCTCCTCGCCTTCCCCTACGGCCGGGTCGATGTCGACGACCCGGGACTGCTCGCCCTCGCCGCCGCCCACCAGCCCGTGTGAGGCTCCCTGCCCGGAGGTCCTAGCGTCCGGTGATGGCCGCGCCGCTCGCACCGACGTACCGGGAGGGCGTGCTGTGGCACGACGCCGCCCCGCTGGTCGACGACGACGGCGACGGCCCGCCCCCGGCCGAGGTGGACGTGGTCGTGGTCGGGGCCGGCTACTGCGGCCTGGCCGCCGCCGCCGAGCTGGCCCGGAGGGGCAAGGCGGTCGCTGTGCTCGATCGCGGCCCGCTCGGCATCGGCGCCAGCACCCGCAACGGCGGGATGGTGCTGCCCGAGCTCAAGGCCGGTCCCCGCGGGCTCGAGCAGCAGCACGGGGAGCTGGGCCGGCGGATGTTCGCCGCGGTCGACGAGGCGTTCGACCTCGTCGAGCAGCTGACGACCGGCCCCGACGGCATCGCCTGCGACTACACCCGGACGGGCCGGCTCGAGCTGGCCTCCGGCGCGTCCAGCGCCGCCGCCCTCCGGGAGGCCGCCGAGGAGCTGCAGGAGGTCGGCCACACCGCCCGCTACGTCGCCGGCGACGACCTCGCCGCCGAGATCGGCTCCACCGCCTACCCCGCCGGCCTGGTGGTCGAGCGCAGCGGTGGGCTCCACCCGGCCCGCTTCCACGCCGGTCTCGTCGCCCGGGCCCGCGCCGCCGGGGCCACGCTCCACCCCGGCCGCCGGGTCACCGCCATCCGGCCCGACGGGGTCGACACCGCGACCGGAACGATCCGCGCCGGCGACGTGCTGCTCGCGGTCAACGGCCATCCCGACGGGGCCGCGCCCGACCTGCGGCGCCGCATCCTGCCCATGGGCTCGTTCATCATCGCCACCGAGCCCCTCGGCCCCGAGCTGCAGGCCGCCGTCCTGCCCACCGGGCGGATGGCCTACGACACCCGCAACCTGCTCTCGTACTGGCGGCTCGACCCGGAGGGGAGGATGGTCTTCGGCGGTCGCCGCAGCCTCCGGAGCACGACCATCCCGCAGGCCCGCGACATGCTCCGCGAGCGCATGGTCCACGTCCACCCCCAGCTGGCCGACGTCCCGATCGAGCGGGCGTGGGGCGGCGAGGTCGCCATCACCCGCGATCGCCTGCCCCACTGCGGCCGGATCGACGGGGCCTGGTACGCGGCCGGGTGCAACGGGTCCGGCGTCGCCCTCAACACGTGGCTCGGGCACCGCATGGCGGCAGCCATCGACGGCGAGGAGCTGCCACCGTTCGCCGAACTGTCCCACCCTCGGGTGCCGCCCGGGCGCCGGGCGTGGCTGCCGGTCGTGTCGACCGCCCTGCG
>DASVEC010000025.1:0-5684 GCA_036380755.1 Iamia sp.
GGAGCGCGCTGCGTCCGCCACGCGGTCGGATGATCGGGTGGCTGGTGGTCATGGGCGTCGTCGGCGTCGCCCTCCTCCAGTGGACGTACTTCGTGGCGCTCGACCGGCTGCCGATCGGGATCGCCCTGCTCGTCGAGTACACGGCGCCGGTGCTGGTCGCCCTGTGGGTGCGGTTCGTGGCCCGGGAGCCGGTGAGCGGTCGGATCTGGCCGGCGCTGGCGCTGTCCCTCGCCGGGCTGGGCGTGGTGGCCCGGGTGTGGGACGGGCTGGCCTTCGACGGGCTGGGCCTGGTCGCCGGGTTCGGGGCGGCGGCCTGCTTCGCCACCTACTTCCTCGTCGGCGATCACGGCATCTCCGACCGCGACCCGCTCCACGTGATCCTGTGGGCCTTCCTCGTCGCCGCCGTCTTCCTCAACCTGATCTGGCCGCTGACCCGGCTCGACGGCGACATCGTCACCGGCTCGGTGAGCCTGGGCGGTTCGCTCGACGACGTGTCGGTGCCGGGCTGGGCGCTCCTCCTCTGGGTCGTGACCCTCGGGAGCGTGGCGCCCTTCGCCCTCAACCTGTTCGCCCTGCGCCACCTCCCGGCCACCGTCGTCGTGGTGGTGGCCATGGTCGAGCCCGTCGGCGTGACCGCCCTCGGGTGGGCCTGGTTCGACGAGACCCTCGGCCTCGTCCAGCTGGCCGGCGGGGCCGCCGTGGTCGGCGGGATCATGCTGGCCCAGTCGGCCCGCACGGCCCCGATCAGTCGATCACAGCCTGCCGCTGCTCCACCGTGACCATCAGCTCCGCGCTCACGACGATGGGGTCGAGGGCGGCACCGGCGCCCGTCGACGACGTCCACGCCACCTCGTAGGTGACGTCGACGGTGAGCGGGTACGACCCGACCTCGACGTAGGTGTGACCGCAGTCCGTCCGGGCGCCCGCAGTGCCCGGATGGACCCGACCCGGGCCGGCGCAGGTGACGGCGGCGCCGCCGTCGCCGGGCGTCCACGTGGCGGTCGTGGGGGTGGCCGTCACCTCGGCCCAGATCCCGGGCACCTCGGCCCGGGCGCTGACCGGCGCCCACGAGGCCGGGTCGAGCCAGAACCACGTCGTCATCCCCGTCAGCTGGGCCACGCCGTCGGGCGAGGTGTGCGGCTCGGGCAGGGCGATCGTCGCCGAGTCCAGCGCCGCCTGCGCCAGCACCACCGGATCCACCACCGGTGCCGCCGGCTCCCCAGGTTCGCATTCGATCCCGTCCCACGGGCTCTGGGCGCAGTCCGCGATCCCCACCCCCTCGTCGTCCGCCTCCGCCTCCACCGGATCCACCCGCTCCGACTCAGAGTCCCCATCCCCCTCAGATCCCGGCGCCTCCACCCCCACCCCAATCGACGGAGGAGGCTCATCCCGTCCTCCCTCTGCCGACGCCGGACTGGCAAGGGCCAGGAGCAATCCTTGGCAGACAAGTAGTACCAATGCGCGCCCCCTTACTGCTGCGGGCATACCGTTCCCTCCGCCTCGTCGACCGTGGTCCGCTCTTGAAGTCGCCATTCGTCTCCAGTTCGGATGGCGGATGTTGAGAACAGCTTGGCGACAACGTCGTCGCTGATGACGCTGCCGTCGGCCGCCTTCAGCACGTCTGCGTCGACTACGCACTCGATGACGGTTGCCGAGTCACCTTCGACGGTTACATCCACGACGTCATGGGTGGAGTCCGGGCTCGACTCGATGGTCTCGTCGCCCGCCCTGTACTCGTTGACCTGGACCTGGAACCCGCTCAGATAGGGATCGATGAGGTACTCCGCAGCGAGATCCAGGTCAGCTTCCTCGTCGTAGATCTCACGGATCGCCAAGTACCAATCCTCGGCGAGTTGGCGGAGGGCTTGTTCGTCGTCCTCTTCTTGGGACTGGGTCGTGGTGGTGGAGGGCTGGGTGGTGGTGGGTTGGGTCTCGGGGTCGTCGCTGTCGCCTCCGCACGCCGCCAGGAAGAGGCAGAAGACAACGAGAAGGGCTGAGAGTTGCCGAGAACGTGACATCACCGGCCCCTCCTTACCCCCGTGATGGCCAGTGTCACACCTTGTCGTGACGCCACGGGTAGGCGGTCTCGAGCTGGCCGGCGATCCGGAGCAGGACGTCCTCCCGCGCCGGTGCCGCCACCAGCTGCATGCCGATGGGCAGCCCGGCCGCCGACCGCGCCAGCGGCAGCGAGATGGCCGGCTGACCCGAGATGTTGAACGCGGCCGTGAAGGCGACGATCGGGGCGGATCGCAGCAGGCCGACGAGAGGGTTGTCGGGCGTGGCCGCGAACTGGCCGAGCGTCGGGGCCAGCTCGGGCACGGTCGGCGTCAGGAGCAGGTCCCAGCCATCCTCCTCCCACCACCGGACCATGTCCCGGGTGTGGAGGTGGAGGCCGTCCACCCCGGCGACGTACTGGGCGCCGGTGACCGAGCGACCCATCTCGGCGGCCGCCCAGGTGCCCGGCTCGACACCGTCCTCGGTGACGGGCGTGCCCAGCATCTCGCCGATCCGGTCGAGCTCTCGGGCGGTCCAGACGCCGAAGCAGGTGAGGAAGTGGCCCCCGACGGCGGGGTCGGACAAAGCCGGCGGCGAGGCCTGCTCGACGTCGTGGCCCAGGTCGGCGAGCTGCTGGGCCACGGCCTCGGTGGCCGCGGCGACCTCCGGGTCGGCGTCCATCGTCTCGTCGGCCGGTTCTGCCACCCACCCGATGCGGAGCGAACCCGGGTCGGCCCCGACCTCGTCGAGGTACGGCCGGGCCGGCGGCGGCGCCCAGTAGGGGTCGCCGACGTCGGGGCCGGCCACCGCGTCCAGGAGGGCGGCGGTGTCGCGGACGCTGCGGGTGACGGCGAGCCGGCTCACCAGCCCGGCCCACCCCTCGCCGACGTCGGGGCCGACCGGGACGCGACCCCGGGTCGGCTTGAGCCCCACCAGCCCGCAGAACGCAGCCGGGACGCGGATCGACCCCCCGCCGTCGCCGGCGTGGCCCATGGGCACGACGCCGGCCGCCACCGCCGCGGCCGAGCCGCCGCTCGACCCGCCGGGCGTGCGGGTCGGGTCCCACGGGTTGTGGGTGGGGCCGTAGGCCTCGGGCTCGGTGGAGGGGACGAGCCCGAGCTCGGGGGTGTTCGTCTTCCCGATCACGACGAGCCCGGCCTGGCGGAACCGCGCCGTCAGGGTGTCGTCGCCGGTGGCGGTGAAGCCGGCGTCGCGCAGGACCTTGGTGCCCATGTGGAGGGGCAGGCCCTCGGCCGATCCGTCGAGGTCCTTGAGCACGAAGGGCACGCCCCGGAAGGGCCCGTCGGCGAGCTCGCCCCGCGCCTCCTCGATGGCCTCCTCGTAGCGGGGGTGGATGATGGCGTTGAGGTCGCTCGTCGCCTCGGCCCGGTCGACGGCGGCCTGCACCAGCTCGGCGGCGGAGACCTCCCCCGAGCGGACGAGGTCGGCCTGGGCGGTGGCGTCGAGTGCGGTGATGTCGTCCATCACCCGGACCCTAGGACCGGCTGGCGGCGTGGTGCGGGGCCCGCCTCAGATGGCGGTGTCCGGCGTCCGGCGGTGGAGGATCCAAGCGGCCAGGACCCCGCCGACGGCGCCGAAGACGTGGCCGGTCCACGACACGCCCGGCGTCGGGAGGAGGCCCCACAGGATCCCGCCGTACACGACGAGGACCACGAGGCCGCCGAGGATCCACGTCACCTTCCGGGCGATCACGCCCCGGGCCAACAGGTAGGTGAGGAAGCCGAACACGAGGCCGCTGGCGCCGATGTGCACGGTGCCGCCGCGGGCGAACAGCCAGACGCCCAGGCCGGCGGTGACGCCGACGATCGTCGCCACGCGGACGAACCGGGCCACGCTGCCGCTGGCGATGGCGCACCCCATGACGAGGAACGGGAGCGTGTTCCCGAACAGGTGGCGGAAGCCGTCGTGGAGGAACGGGGCCAGCGGGATCCCCAGCAGCCCGCGCCCGGAACGGGGACGGATGCCCCAGGCGTTCAAGGGCTGTCCTCCCGGGAGGACCAGGTCGACGATCTCCTCGGCCCACATGGCGGCCACGACCAGACCGACGATCAGGAAGGGCCGGAGCAGGTCGGCCAGCGGCCCCTCGCCGGGGTCGGGTCGGACCGGGCCGGCCGTCGGATCGGGGAGCAGGGGGGTGCCCACGGCGACCATGTTCGCGCTCCGGCGTGGTCCGGGCGCCGCGGCGTGGCAGGGTCGGGGCCCGCGATGGTTCACGGAGGTGCGAGATGGCAGAGCAGTGGTGGTGGGATCTGACGCACGCACGGGCGGTCACCAGCGACGAGCGCCCGCGCGACATCGAGGTGCTGGGGCCGTACCCGACGAAGGAGGCCGCCGAGGACTGGCGGAGCACGACCAAGGCCCGCAACGACGCCTGGGACGCCGAGGACGCGCGCTGGGAGGGTGACGACCCGTCGGAGGGGTGAACAGGCGGTGACTGCCAGTTCGCGTGGTACGGTCGGAGGCACTTCCCCTGCCGATGTGACCCTGCGATCGACAGGAGAGCCTGTGCTCACAGAACGCAACCGTGCCGTCCTGCACCGACGGCTGACCGATGTGGTGGGAGACGAGGAGGCCGTCAGCGAGATGCTCTCGAACTTCCCCAACGACCCGAGGCTCCGACCGGCCTCGGAGGACTTCGTTCACGCCGAGGTCAACGCCCTCGGTCTCCGCCTCATCATGTGGATGATCGGCATCGCCGTGGCCGCGGCCGCAGTCGTGGTGACCGCCATGGGCATCCTGATCTGAGGGGTCAGCCCCGGAAGACGAGGCCGCGGTAGGAGTCGCGGAAGCCGGCGGCCACCAGGAGCTCGGCGGCATCGGTCTCGCGGACCGGGAGCCCGTCCACCTTGGTGATCTCGACGCTCCGGCGCCGGCCCCGACGGACCAGGGCCACCAGAGCGTCGACCCAGCGGGTGTCGTCGTCGGCGACCTCGCCGTCGATCGTGGCGGGGGCCGGCTCGTCGCCCTCGGCCACGACCCGGCCGGCGGCCCCGGGGAAGAGGCTGACGGTGCGGCCACCGCGCTCGAGGTAGGCCAGTGGCCGCCCGTCGACCAGCACGACGTGGGCCCCAGCGGCCCGCGCCGGGCGTCCCGACGACACCGGCCACGGCAGGGCCGCGCCGTAGGGCTGGCCCGGATCGGTGGCGGCCAGGACGAGGGGGACGACGGGGGCGTCGAGCGGCTCGTCGTCGAAGGGATCGTCGGTGGACGGATCGTCGTCGCCCCAGCCGCCACCGGTGTACGGCTCGGGCTCGGCCGTCCAGCCGGAGGGGATGCCGTCGTCGTCGAGGTCCCAGCCCGAGCCGGTGAGGTCGTCGCCCGGCGGGTCGACGGGCGAGGAGTCGACGGGTGACGAGTCGACCCGGGCCAGCGCCCGGCGCCGGGTGGCGGCCGGGTCGCGCTCGGCGCGGAGGCGGTCGACGGCACCGGGCAGGGCGAACTGGGCCGCTCCCAGCCCCGAGACGAAGTAGCCCCGGCGCACGGTGCCCTTGTCCTCCATGGCGCGGAGCACGGGGTAGACACCGGCGAAGCCGCCCTCGACCCCCTCGGCCAGGGCGGCCTCGCGGGTGAGGACGCCATGACGCTCGAGGAGCTGCTGGGCGCGGGCCACCGCCGCCTCGCTGGGCGTGGGGACGGGCAGGCGCAGCGGTGCGACCAGCGACCAACGC
>DASVEC010000026.1:0-3749 GCA_036380755.1 Iamia sp.
TCGGCGTTGAGGTCGCGGAGGCGCTTCTTGTCCTCCTTGCGGGTCAGCGGGGCGCCGTCCTCCCCCACCACCGGTCCCACGCCGCCGACGAGCGGGGGCGGCGGGGCCAGCTCGAGCTCGAAGCCCGGTCCGTCGTCATCGTCGTCGTCATAGCCATCGTCGTCGGGCCCGGCCTCGTGGCCATCGGAATCGGTGGCGACCGCCGAGATCACCGCGAACAGCGACATCTGCTCCTCGTCGGGCGGGCCCTGATCGAGAGCGGCGTCGTCGAGCCCCTCGAGGGTCTCGCGCTCGCGCTTCTGGAGCGAGTGACGACGCTGCTCGGCGATGCCGTGGGCCAGCCGGCGCAGGCGGGGATCGTCGGGGATGAAGAGCCACGCCTTCTGCTGGGGCACGCCCCGGGTCCAGCGCACGAGGCGGCCGACCGCCTGGCGGAAGAACAGCTCGGTCGACGTGGTGGTGGCGTAGACGCCGACCCGCAGGCGGGGGATGTCGACGCCCTCGGACACCATCCGCACCGCCACCAGCCACGGCTCCTTGCCGGCGGCGTACATGGCGATGTGGCTCGACGCCCGCGGGTCGTCGGAGGTGACGACGGTGGCCCGGGTGCCGAACCGCGACCGCAGCAGCTCGGCGATGCCGCGGGCGTGCTCCTGGTCGGTGGCGATCACGAGCCCGCCGGCGTCGGGCTGGGTCATGCGCACCTCGGTGAGGCGGGCATGGGCATCGCGGAGGACGGTGGGCAGCCACTCCCCGTCTAGCGAGAGGGCGGTGCGCAGCCGCTGGCTGGCGCGGGCCGCGTCGAGGGCGTCGTCGAAGGTGGCCGAGTGCTCGGTGCCGTCGGGCGCGGACCACTCCATCTGGCCGCCGGTGCGGGGGAAGTAGACGGGGCGGACGACCCGGCGGTCGGCCAGGGCGTCGCCGTAGCCGTACTCGTAGTCGGGGCGGGCCTCGTCGAGGTGGTAGTCGACGAACGGGATGGCCCGGGTGTCGGACCGGAACGGGGTGCCCGACAGGGCCAGACGCCGGTCGGCGGGCTCGAAGGCGGCGCGGATCGAGTCACCCCACGCCCGGTCGTCGGCGGCGTGGTGCAGCTCGTCGAACACGACGAAGGCACCGGGGCTGAGGGCCCGGAGGGCGGCGGCGCTGGTGGCGACCTGCTGGTAGGTCGTGACGATGCCGTGCATGTCGCCGGCCAGGGCGCCGTCGGCCGCCGACCACGACGGGTCGAGGTGGAGGGCGAAGCGCCCGGCGGCCTGGGCCCACTGGTTCTTCAGGTGGGCGGTCGGGGCCACGACCACGAGGCGACCGGGCTTCTCGGCCAGGCGGTGGCGGGCGGCGGTGAGGGCGAAGGTCGTCTTGCCGGCACCGGGCGTCGCCACGGCGAGGAAGTCGGGCCGGTCGGTGGCGAGGAACCGGTCGAGGGCGGCCTTCTGCCACGGGCGGAGTCGGATCGAGCGCGTCATGGGGGACCGACGAGTGTGGCATGGCCCCGGGTCCGCGCTGAACACCGTCGGCGACCGCCGCTCAGGCGACGATGCGGAGGCGGTAGCCCATGTTGCGGACCGTCTCGATGACCTCGGATCCCAGCTTCTTGCGCAGGTAGCGGACGTAGACCTCGACGACGTTGGAGCCCGGGTCGAAGTCGTAGCCCCACACGATCGAGAGGAGCTGCTCGCGCGACAGGACCTGGTCGGGATGGCGGAGGAAGGTCTCGAGCAGGCCGTACTCGCGGGCGGTCAGCTCGACGGTCCGCTCCCCCACCGACGCCCGCCGGGTGCGGACGTCGAGGCTCAGCCCGCCGGCCCGGAGCACCGTCGGCTCGTCGGTCGGCTCGTTGCGCAGCCGGACCCGGATGCGGGCCAGCAGCTCCTCGAAGCGGAAGGGCTTGGTGACGTAGTCGTCGGCGCCGGACTCGAACCCCGCCACCGTCGTGTCCAGCTCCGAGCGGGCCGTCAGGATGATCACCGGCATCCGCTCGCCGCGCGCCCGCATCCGGGCGAGGGCCTCGATCCCGTCGATCGTCGGCAGCCCGATGTCGAGGATCAGGAGGTCGAAGTCGTCGTCGCGGGCCAGCGCGGCGGCGACGGCACCGTCGTCGACGGTCACCGTGCTGTAGCCGCTGGACCGGAGGCCCTTCTCGAGGAAGGCGGCGATCCGGGGCTCGTCCTCGGCGATCAGGATGCGGGCCATTCGATCCTCTCGATCCTCTCGGTGATGTCGGTGTCGGCGGCGGGGACGACGGTGACGGGCAGGTCGAGGGTGAAGGTGGCGCCCCGCCCGGGCGCGCTGCGGAGGGCGACCCGGCCACCGTGGCCGTGCGCCACGGCGGCGACGATGGCCAGGCCCAGGCCGGCCCCGTCGGAGCGCCGGCGGGCGTGGGGGCCGCGGGAGAAGCGGTCGAAGATGCGCTCCTGGTCGGCGGGCGCCACGCCGGCGCCGTCGTCGCGCACCCAGAGGTGCAGCCGATCGCCCACCCGCTGGCTGCCGACGGCCACCGCCGTGCCCGGGTCGGTGTGCTCGACCGCGTTGCGGGCCAGGTTGAGCACGGCCTGGTTGATGCGCTGGGGGTCGAGGGCCACCGTCCCCGAGGCACAGGCGTCGAGGGTCCAGTCGCGGTCGCCGAGGGTGCGGGCCTTCATCAGCAGCTCGGTGGTGAGGTCGGCCAGCTCGACCGGCTCGGGCCGGACGAAGTCGGTCTGCTCGGCCTTGGCCAGCAGCAGGAGATCCTCGACGATGCGCGCCATCCGCCCCAGCTCGTCCTCGACCACGGCGAGCGTCGCGGCCCGGTCCTCGGGATCGTCGCCCATGAGCTCGAGCTGACCCATGACCACGGTGATCGGCGTCCGCAGCTCGTGGCCGGCGTCGTCGACGAAGGCCCGCTGGGTGGCGAAGGCCGTCTCTAGCCGGTCGAGCATCTGGTTGAAGGTCCGGGCCAGCACGGCCACCTCGTCGTCGCCGTCGACGGGGATGCGGCGGGACAGGTCGGTCTCGCTGATCGTGCGGGCGGCCTCGGTCACCTCCCGCAGCGGGCGCAGCAGCCGGCCGGCGGTGGACCAGGCGATGCCGATGGCGACGGCGACGATGACGGCGGCGACGAGGGCCGAGACGCGGAGGTCGGCGTCGATGGCCCGGCGCTCGTCCTCCAGGAAGTTCATGACCACGAACACGCCGCGGGTCCGCCCGCCGGACTCCAGCGGCACGGCCAGGTAGCGGACCGGGCCGGCCGCGGTGTCGACCTCGCCCCGCGCCCCGTCCTCGAGCCCGGCCCACCGCTCGACCAGCTCGGGGTGCGACTCGGCCAGCACGGGGGCGGGCGCCGTCTGGCGGTCGAGCTCGCCGGCGACGAAGGTCATGTAGGCCTCGCTCGGCGCCGGCACGTTGCGGCTGATGAACGTCTCGAAGATGGCGGCCACGTCGCCGGCGAAGGGCTCCGCCGTCCGGGGGTTCCGGCCGTTGGTCGAGAGGGCGCGCAGCTCCTGGGCCTCCTGCTCCAGCGAGGCGGTGACGTTGCGGTCGAGCCGCTCGAGCAGGACGGCCCGCTGCACGAGCAGCGCCGCGCCCACCGCCCCCACCAGCAGCAGGGCGGCGAAGCCGAGCACCCGGGCCCGGAAGCCGAGGCGGAGGCGCCGGGGCTCAGCCATCAGTCGTCGTCGGCGCCGTCGTCACCATCGTCATCGTCATCGTCCTCGCCATCGTCGTCGATCGGCGGCGGGGGCGCGGTCGGGGGCGGGGCCGGCGCCGCGGTG
>DASVEC010000027.1:0-2538 GCA_036380755.1 Iamia sp.
TGCCCATGGCCAGGCCCAGGTCGGCCCGGGCCAGGGCGGCGGCGTCGTTGACCCCGTCGCCGACCATGGCCACGACCCGGCCCTCGTCCTGCAGGCGGCGGACGACCTCGACCTTGTCGGCCGGCAGCACCTCGGCCACGACCTCGTCGATGCCCACCTGGCTGGCGACGTGGCGGGCGGCCCGCTCGTTGTCCCCGGTGAGCAGGACGGGCCGGAGCCCGAGGTCGCGGAACCGGGCCACGGCCTCGGCCGAGGTGTCCTTCACCGTGTCCGACACGACGACGACGGCACGGGCCTCGCCGTCCCAGCCCACGAGGATCGGCGTGCGGCCCTCGGCCTCCGCGGTGTCGCGGGCGGCGGCCAAGGCATCCGGCAGGTGGATCGACCAGTCCGCGAGGAACCGCTCACGGCCGGCGACCACGGCATGGCCGTCGACCACGCCGGTGACGCCCAGGCCCTGGGTGCTGGCGAACGACTCGACCGGGGCCAGCTCGACCCCGCGCTGGCGGGCACCGGCGGCGATGGCCCGGGCGATCGGGTGCTCGGAGGCGTCCTCGACCGAGCCGGCCAGGCGCAGCGCCTCGTCGACGTCGGCGCCATCGGGGACGACGACGTCGACCAGGGCCATCTCGCCGGTGGTCACCGTGCCCGTCTTGTCGAGCACGATCGTGTCGACCCGGCGGGTGGACTCGAGGACCTCCGGGCCCTTGATGAGGATGCCGAGCTGGGCGCCCCGGCCGGTGCCGACCATCAAGGCGGTGGGCGTGGCCAGGCCCAGGGCGCAGGGGCAGGCGATGATCAACACGGCCACCGCCGCGGTGAAGGCCACGGCGGTGCTGTCGGTGGTGGCGGCGGTGAGCCAGAAGCCGAGGGTGGCGGCAGCCAGGGCGATGACCACGGGGACGAACACGCCCGACACCCGGTCGGCGAGCCGCTGGACCTGGGCCTTGCCCGTCTGGGCGTCGGCGACCAGACGGGCGATCTGAGCCAGGGCGGTGTCGGAGCCGACGCGGGTGGCCTCGACGACCAGCCGGCCGCCGGCGTTGACCGTGGCGCCGGTGACGGCATCGCCCGGCGCCACCTCGACCGGCACCGGCTCGCCGGTGAGCAGCGAGGCGTCGATGGCGGAGGTGCCCTCGACGACGGTGCCGTCGGTGGCCACCTTCTCGCCGGGGCGGACGACGAAGCGATCACCCACGACCAGCTCGCCGACCGGGACGCGGGCCTCGACGCCGTCGCGCAGGACGGCGACGTCCTTGGCCCCCATCTCGAGCAGGGCCCGCAGGGCATCGCCGGAGCGGGCCTTGGCCTTGGCCTCGGCGTAGCGCCCGGCCAGCAGGAAGGTGGTGACGCCGGCGGCGACCTCGAGGTAGATCGAGCTGGTCGCCATCCCCCGCTCGGGCCGGATGGAGAAGCCGTGGCTGAGGCCGATGACGCCGGCGTCGCCCCACAGCAGGGCCCAGACCGACCAGCCCAGGGCGGCCAGGATGCCCACGCTCACGAGCGTGTCCATGGTGGCGGCGCCGTGGCGCAGGTTGGTCCACGTGGCCCGGTGGAACGGCCACGCCCCCCAGATCGCCACGGGAGCGGCGAGGGTGAGCGAGAGCCACTGCCAGCCGTCGATCTGCAGCGCCGGCACCATGCCCATGGCCACGACGGGGACGGCGAGCACGGCCGACACGATCAGCCGCTGGCGCAGCACGTCGATCGGCGCCACGTCGTGGTCCATGTGGTTGGTCGGATCGTGGTGGCCGTGGCCCTGGACGCCGTGCTCGTCGGGCACCGGGGCGGGGGGGACCACGCCGTAGCCGGTGGCCTCGACCGTGGCGACGAGGTCGTCGTCGCTGACGTCGCCGTCGACGGTGACGCGGGCCTGCTCGGTGGCGTAGTTGACCGAGGCGGTGACGCCGTCGAGCCGGTTGAGCTTCTTCTCGACCCGGGTGGCGCAGGAGGCGCAGGTCATGCCGGTGATGGCGAGGTCGATGGCGCGGGTCTCAGTGCTCATGATCGACCTCCACGAGGAAGACGAACGTGCGGACCACCCCGTCGACCTGGAGGTCGAGGTACAGGGCGTAGCGGTCGGCGGACGGGAAGGAGGCGGTGAAGCGGATCGGGCCGCTCTCGTCCTCGTGCGGGTGGACGTGGGAGTAGGCGAGGTCGCCGGCCCGGAAGGCGACGAGGTGGCCGCGGGCGCCGAGGTAGGGATCGGGCTCGATGACCTCGCCGGCGCGGGTGGCGGTGAAGGCCAGCTCGGTGTCGCCGACCTCGGGGTGGCCCTCGAAGGTGACGGTGATGCCGTCGACCGTGGTCGGGTTGCCGGCGACGGGGACGCCGCCCCGGCTCCCCATCTCGCCCGGCACGACGAGGTCGCCGGCGAGGGCCAGCTCGGGCCCGCCGACGGGCTGGAGGTCGGCCACCACCCGGTAGGAGTCGGGAGTCACCTCGGGGAGGGGTACCGACCAGGTGCCCTCGGCGTCGACCTCGGGGTGGACGTGGGCGTAGTCGGCCTGGGTGCGCCCGACGAGGATCAGGTGCAGC
>DASVEC010000028.1:0-2799 GCA_036380755.1 Iamia sp.
CGGGCTTCTGCACCGGGCCCAGTGCGGCCTGCCTCCCGAGCACGCCCCCCGGGGTCCGGCCGTCCAGCCTGGCTGCCGTGCCGGGCAGCACTCCCGGTTCGGCCGAGGTCACGTGGACCCTCGACCCCGCCGTCCGGACCGCCGAGCAGGTGACGGGGTACCGGATCTGGTGGGACGGCGGCGAGCGGGTGATCGACGATCCCACCGCGACGGCGGCCACCCTGACCGGGATCGACGTGGCCGGGACGGTCGAGCTGCACGTCGCCGCCGTCAACGGTGACGGCGAGGGTCCGCCCGCCCGCGTGTCCACCGTCGTCGACCTGCCCGATGCGCCGCCCGCGGCCCCGGCCGGGGTGGTCGCGACACCGGCGGCGTCGGCCCCCGATGCGATCGACGTCTCGTGGGCGCCGCCGGAGGCATCGGCCGGGGCGATCAGCGGGTACCGGGTGCGGTGGGGAGACTCGTCGGCCGACACGACCACGGTCCCCGCCGGCGCGACCGGCGTCGTCCTCCCCGGCCTGACGGTCGGCGAGCGCCACACGATCAGCGTCGCGGCGGTGAACGGGCACGGCCGGGGGCCGGCATCGCCGGCCCAGATCGTCGACCTGGGCGCCGCCTGCCCGGCGCCCACCCGCTCGGGTCACGCCCAGACCGTCCTGGACGACGACCCCGCCGCCTTCTTCCGGCTGGGGGAGAGGACGGCCGACCCGGAGGCCGGGCGCGTCCACGACGAGGTGGCCTGCTCGACGGGCGCCCTGGGCGCCGCCACCGCCGGCCGGGACGGCGCCCTCGCCGCCGATGGCGACGGCGCGGTGACGACGGGCGGCGACGACGGTGCCGTGGTCCTCCCGCTGGACGCCCTCGACGACGACCTCGCCGCCATCGAGATGTGGGTGCAGCCGTCGGCCGACGGGAACATCGCCCTCGACGTCCCCGGGGGCGAGATCCGCCTCGAGGACGGCCGCGACGCGGCGGACGACGTGGTCGTCCCCGCCACCGCCGGTTGGCACCACCTCGTGCTCACGGTCGACGGGGACGAGCTGAACGCCACCGTCGACGGCGATCCCGTCGAGGTCGCGGGCACGCCCTGGGCCACGGAGTGGGAGCCCTCGCAGCACCGGCGGGGCGCGATCCGCCTGGTCGAGGGGGCGTTCGACGAGGTGGCCCTCTACACCTCGCCCCTGGCGCCGGCCGCCATCGCCCGGCACCGGCAGGGGGCCGCTCGGAGCGACACCAGCACCACCCTGGACGTGCCCCCGGGCGAGCCGTCGACGACGGAGCCGACCACGGTGACGGCGACGGTCGGCCCGGCCGGTGCGGCCGCGACCGGCGACGTCGTCCTCTACGACGACGGCGACGAGGTGGCCCGGGGCCCCGTGGGGGCCGGCGGCACCGTGGAGCTGGCGGCGGTCCTCGGCGCCGGGCCGCACGCCCTCGTCGCCGCCTACGAGGGTTCGGCCACGGCCGTCGCCTCCCGGTCGGGGCGGGTCCTCCGGACCGCCGGTGGGCTCGCCACCGCCCTCGACGTCGACCTCAGCCCGGCCCGGACGGCCTACGGCGTTCGTCCCGACGCCGGGATCTCGCTCACCACCGTCGACGACGACCCCGTCCAGGGTGACGTCGAGCTGTGGATCGACGGGCGGCTGCAGGCCGTCCCGACGACCGACGCCGCCGGCGAGGCCTCGGTACCGCTGGCCCTGCTGCCGCCCGGCACGCACACCGTCACCGTGGTGCACCGGGGCACGGCCGCCCATCGACCGACCGTCGCCACCGCCGTCTGGGTCGTCGATCCCGGCGAGATCGAGGTCGAGCCGGCGGACGGGGCCCTCGCGTTCACGATCACCCCCGTGGGCGGCGGCTCCCTGCCGACCGGACACGTCGAGGTCTGGCTGCGAGGAGAGGTGGTCGGCGGGGCCGAGCTCGTCGTGGTCGACGGTCCGGGCGGGACGCCGGTGGCCGAGGCCCGGGTCGGCACCCTCCCGCTGGACGCCGATGCCGGTCACCACGAGCTCGAGGTGCGGTACTCGGGCGACAGCCGCTACGGCGCGACCGACTGGGACGAGCCCTACGACGTCGAGCACACGGTGGAGCTGTCGTTCCCCGAGCCCGGTCCCTACGCCGACGGCGGTTACGTGGACCTCGTCGCCGAGGTGACGACCAACGGTGCCCCGGCGACCGGTTCGGTCGGCTTCCTCGTCGACGGGGAGCACGTCGGGGCCTGGAGCCTCGACGACGGTACGGCGAGGGGCTGGACGCGATTCGAAGGGCTGGGCGAGCACGAGGTCGTGGCCGTCTACAACTCGACGGAGTCCGAGCCGACGACGATCGACGTCGGCCACCAGACCGAGATCGTGCTCGACGGATACTGGTTCGACTACCACGCGCCCGTCACGGGACTGGTGCGCGCCGCCGCGGACCAGGCCCCCGTCACCTCGGGCTGGGTCACGATCGGACCGGCCATCGACGGGAGCGAGCCGCCCCGCGTGGCCGTGGGGCCGGATGGTCGCTTCTCGATCCCCTCCGACCACGTCTCGCCGGCGGACGAGCTCCGGGTCCGCTACGAGCCGGATCTCGAGAGCCCCGTCTCGGGGCACCCGTTCGCCCGGACCTGGTCGGGGGTGGGCATGACCAGGACCCAGACCACGTTGGAGCTCACGGCGCCGACCGCCGTGCTGGCCGAAGGGACCTTCGACCTCGACATCGCCATCGACGCGTCGGGAGCACCGCCCGAGGGTGAGGTCGAGCTCTTCTGGGTCGACGCCACCGAGCCGTTCGCCACCGAGGCCGTGGAGTCGGACC
>DASVEC010000029.1:0-3293 GCA_036380755.1 Iamia sp.
CGACGACGCCGTCCAGATCCTCGACCTCGGCGCCCAGGCCTTCGCCATGGAGGCCGGGTGGGAGGGGTCGATGGTGGTGCGCATGCAGCGCGGCGACGGCACCTACGGTCGCTACGAGATCACCGCCGTCAACCGCTTCGGCGACCCCGTGGTCGACGGGATGATCGTGCGGACGCGCGAGGTCGCCCACGAGTCGGAGCCGAGCGTCCCCGGCCTGGAGCACCGCCTGGCGGCGGAGGTCCTGGCCGAGCTGCTGCCCACCGGTGTGATCGTCCTCGACGACGCCGCCCGGCCCGTCTACGTGAACGGCGCCGCCTGCGGCATGCTCCGGCGCGAGCCCGAGGAGATCAAGCGCGACGGCCTGCTCGGCCTGGTGGCCGCCGACGACCGCGACCGTCTGGCCGGCGTCTTCGGCCGCGTCACCTCGGTGTCGGGCCGGGAGACGTGCACGGTGCGGCTCGACGGGCGCGACGACGTCGTCGAGTGCCGGCTGATGTCGGTGGGCGAGCCCCACATCAACGTCGTGGTCGTCACCGTCGAGGACGTGACCGCCCGCCAGGCGGCCGAGGCCGCGCTCGAGCGCCGGGCCAACCACGACGGGCTCACGGGTGTCCGCAACCGGTCGTCGATCCTCGACCTGCTGCGCGAGAGGTTGGACACGGGCATCCCCACGGCGGTGGCGTACCTGGACCTCGACGGGTTCAAGCGGGTCAACGACGTCGGTGGCCACGCCGAGGGCGACCGCCTGCTGATCGCCGTGGCCCACGCCCTGGTGGCGGCGCTGCCCGACACGACCGTCGGACGGATCGGGGGCGACGAGTTCGTGGTGGTGGCGCCCGAGATCGCCGGCGAGGTGCTGGCCGACCAGGTCCGGGGCATCGTCGCCGCCGTCGACCGGGCCCGGGTGGCCGGCGTGACGGCGAGCGTCGGGGTCGGCGTGGCCCAGCCCGGCGACGCTCCCCGCGACGTCCTCCACCGGGCCGACGAGCAGATGTACGCCGACAAGCGCGGTCGGCGCAGCCGGGTCGTCGTCGACTGACGTCGACACCCGGATGGCCGCAGGCGGCGGGGCGAGGTCAGCCCGGGGCCACCGCCGTGGCCAGGGCGACGCGGACCATGTCGTCAAAGGTGAGCTGGCGGTCCTCGGGGCTCAGGTGCTCGCCGGTGAGGATGTGGTCGGACACGGTCAGGAGGGTCAGGGCCCGGGCCCCCGTCTCGGCGGCGACGCCGTAGATGCCCGCCGCCTCCATCTCGACCGCGAGGATCCCGAGACCCGCCGCCACCTCGTTGATGGACGGGTCGGGGGCGTAGAAGAGGTCCGAGCTGAAGACGTTGCCCACCCGGACGTCGACCCCCAGCGCCTCGGCGGCGTCGACCGCGGCCCGGGCCAGACCGAAGTCGGCCACGGCGGCGAAGTCGTAGCCCCGGAAGCGGGTGCGGTTGACGGCCGAGTCGGTGGAGGCCCCGAGGGCGACCACCACGCTGCGCACCGTGAGGTCGTGGCGGATGGAGCCGCAGGAGCCGATGCGGATGAGCGAGCGCACGCCGTAGTGCTGCACCAGCTCGGTGGCGTAGATGGAGCAGGACGGCACGCCCATGCCGTGCGCCATCACCGAGACGGGATGACCCTCGTAGGTGCCGGTGAAGCCCTCCATGCTGCGCACGTCGGTGACCAGACGGGCGTCGGTGAGGAACGACTCGGCGATGTGGCGGGCCCGCCGGGGGTCGCCCGGCATCAGGCACACGGGCGCGAAGTCGCCGTCGGCGGCGTTGATGTGAGGCGTCGGCACCCGCCGACGGTACCTGCATGAAGGTGTCCCGTGGACTGGGCGGGATCGTGCCGGACATCTCCTCGGCAGGGCCTCGGAGAGCAGGGCACTGTGCTTCTGGGTCGCCTCGCCTGGCGGCTCGGCTCCGAGAGACGACGACCTCGGTGCTCATCAGCCGGTGTGGCGGAGGCGGGGGACGAGCCCGCCGGCGCTCAGGGCGCGGATGGCCCGCAGCTCCTCGACGTCGACGACCACGGCGTCGTCGGGGGCGCGGCGGAGGATGAAGGTGACGACGCAGTCGTCGCACGCCGCGGTGTGCTCGAGCGAGCAGTCGCTGCAGCTGATGCGGAGCGGGGCGGTGGTCACGGCGGCCTCCGGGAGGCGTCGGCGGGTGGGGACGAACCTCATCATGAAGGGGGGGTGTGACAGTCCGAGGTGGGGCAGGACGGGGAGGGTGGGCCACCATGGGGTCGTGCCTCTCCCGCTCGTCGTCGATGACCTGGCTCGGCGGGCGCTCGACGCGGGCCGGGCCGGGGGGCTCGACGCCGTCGGGGTGGCCACGGCCGAGCCCTTCGCCGACACCCGCACCCATCTGGAGGACCGCCGCCGGGCCGGGCTGCACGGCGGGATGGCGTTCACCTACCGCAACCCGGCCCGCTCGACCGACCCGCGGGCCCTGCTCCCGTCGGCCCGGGCGCTGGTGGCCGGGGCCAGGGCCTACGGCGGCGGCGACCTCACCCCGCCGCCGGGTCGGCGGCCGCACGGGCGCGTCGCCCGCTACGCCTGGGGCGACCACTACGCCGAGCTCGAGGCCGGGCTGGAGGCCGTGGCCACGATCCTGCGGGCCGACGGCTGGCGGGCCGTGGTGGTGGCCGACCAGAACCACCTCGTCGACCGGGCGGTCGCCCATCGAGCCGGGCTGGGCTGGTACGGCAAGAGCAGCCTCCTGCTGGTGCCCGGCGCCGGCAGCTGGTTCGTCCTCGGCGCCGTCGTCACCGATGCCCCGCTGGCGCCCACGGCCGACGAGCCCGTCGCCGACGGCTGTGGCTCGTGCACCCGGTGCCTCGACGGCTGCCCGACCGGCGCCATCGTCGCCCCCGGGGTGGTCGACGCCCGTCGCTGCCTGGCCTGGATCGTGCAGGCGCCCGGGCCCGTGCCCCGGCCGCTGCGGGCCGCGCTCGGCGATCGGATCTACGGCTGCGACGAGTGCCAGGACGTGTGCCCGCCGAACCGGGTCGAGCTGCGCCGGCACCGCCGGGGCGAGGCGATCGTCGACGAGCAGGCGCGGGCCCACGACGAGCGGACCGATCGCCCGTGGGTCGACCTGCTGGAGCTGCTGGCCGCCTCCGACGCCGAGCTGCTCGACCGCCACGGCCGCTGGTACATCGCCGACCGCGACCCTCGCTGGATCCGGCGCAACGCGGTGGTGGCGCTGGGCAACGCCGGCGATCCCGACGACCCGGGCGTCGTCGCCGCCCTGCGGGCCGAGCTCACGGGGCCCGACGACCTCCTCGCCGCCCACGC
>DASVEC010000030.1:0-4082 GCA_036380755.1 Iamia sp.
GAGGGCGCCCTCTCCGCCGAGCGTGAGGTGGACCGTCGCCGTGGTGGCGGCCCGGAGACGAGCCCGGGCGTCATTGCGATCGGCCACGAGGTCGGTGGCCGCCACGCCGAGGACCATCTCGACCTCGTGCTCGTTCACCACGAGATGGTCGACCAGGGCCAGCAGGTCGGCGGGCACGGCGGCGGCCGGCGCCGGGTTGAGGACCGTCGTCGCCCCGGCCGCCTTGGCCCGGTGGAACACCGCGGTGGTGGTCGCGATCGGCGTCTCGAGCTGGGCCACCACCACATCGTCCGGCTCGAGGGCGAGCCCGGTGTCGCGGACCACGGCGTTGGCGCCGGGAACGACCACGATGCAGTTCTCGCCACCGGCCACCGTCACGACGGCCACGCCCGTCGGGGCGTCCACCGGCGTCACCGCGGATGTGTCCACCCCGGCAGCAGCCAGCCCGGCCACCAGCCGGTCGCCGGCCTCGTCCCGCCCGATGCACCCGACCATGCGCACCTCCGCCCCGGCCCGGGCCGCGGCCACCGCCTGGTTGGCGCCCTTGCCCCCCGACGAGTGGGCGATCGCGGCCCCGCGCACCGTCTCACCCGGGCCGGGGAGCCGATCGGCGGTCACCACCAGGTCGTCGTTGATGCTGCCGACCACGACGACTCGTCCCACGGCGGCAGTCTGGCCCAGGCCCCTGACCGACGGGTCAGGCGAGAGGTAGCGTGTGACGATGAGCAGCACCGCACCGCCCGAGGTGCCGGACCGGGCGACCGTCGACGACACGCTCAAGGTCATCCACGACCACGCCGACCGCATCTTCCTGTGGGACTACGACCGCAGCCGCGGCCAGCTGGTGACGCTCTACAACAAGGCCATGGGGTCGCAGTGGAACAGCATCACCGACCTCGACTGGGACACCGACGTCGACCCCGAGCGGCTGGTCGGCACGGCCGCCGACCCGAACCCGATCGTCGAGATCGCCAAGCGCGCCGTCGCCGTCCCCGGCTCGCCCATCGCCAGCTGGGGTGAGAAGGAGCTGACCCAGCTCGGCATCGAGGTCCTCAAGGCCCAGCTCAGCCAGTTCATGCACGGCGAGCAGGGGGCGATGATGGTCGCGGCGAAGATCGTCGAGACCGTCCCCTGGATCGACGCCAAGTACTACGCCGCCACCCAGACGATGGACGAGGCCCGCCACACCGAGGTCTTCGCCAAGTACCTCCACACCAAGCTGGGCGAGGCGTACCCGATGAGCCCGTTCCTCGAGGAGCAGATCACCGCCCTCATCGAGGACAGCCGCTGGGACATCGCCTACCTCGGCATGCAGATCGTGATCGAGAGCCTCGCCCTCGCCGCCTTCGGCGGGATGCTGCGGGCTGCTCGCGAGCCGCTGCTGAAGAAGCTGCTCCGCTACGTCATGAGCGACGAGGCCCGCCACGTGGCCTTCGGCGTCCTCAGCCTCAGCGAGTACTACGCCGACATGTCCGAGGCCGAGCTCAAGGACCGCCAGGACTTCCTGCTCGAGGCGACCATCCGCAACCGGGCCCGTTCGACCACGCCCGAGATCTGGAACCGGATGGGCGTCGACGTCAAGGCCGTCGTCCCCGCCCTCAAGGAGGCGGCATCGTCGATGGGCGGCAGCGTCTACTCCGGGTTCGAGCACTCCTTCTACGCCAAGCTCGTCCCCAACGTCCGCAAGCTCGGGCTGCTCGACGCCAACGACGGCCACCTGCGCAAGGCGTGGGAGCAGCACGGCCTCATGCGGTTCGAGATGGCCGACGACACGGCGTCGGACTACGAGTCCTACGACGAGGTCGCCCGGGACCGGGCCGAAGCCGAGGCCGAGACCGCGTAGCCAGTTCCCGACAATGTCCGGAACCTCACTAGGCGGGCGCGCCGCGCCGTCGTAGGGTCCTCGTCTGGCGGTGGCGAACGTCACATCGAAGGGGGGGCGACCCAGGAGGTCCCCTTCATGTCCAACCGTCTCGCGCCAGCCCTGCTGGCCGCGCTCCTCACGGCCGGCGGTCTCGTCGGCGTCGTCGGTGCCCCGGCGTCCGCGGCCCCGACCGTTCCGACGCAGACCCAGGCCGGTGCCGACGCACCGGCCGCCGCCACCGGGGTGATCGTCGGCTACCGGTCGTCGGCCCCCGAGAACACGTCGATGGCCGCCGCCGACGCCGATGCCGCCCAGAAGGCGGCCGACGCCGACGCCGGCGCGGCCGACGCCGAGCGGCGCCTGTCGACCGGTGGCGTGCTGGTCGACCTGGGCGACGACACGACCCGGGGCGAGCTCGAGGCCGTCCTGGACGAGTACCGCGCCGACGCGTCGGTCGCCTACGTCGAGCCCGACCTGGTGATGCACGCCCTCGCCGCCCCCAACGACACCGAGTACTCCCGGCAGTGGGACCTGTTCGAGCCCACCGGTGGGATGAACGTCGAGAACGCCTGGCCCCTGTCGACCGGCGCCGGCCAGGTCGTCGCCGTGATCGACACCGGCTACGTGACCCACTCCGACCTCGCCGGCCAGACGGTCGCCGGCTACGACTTCATCTCCAACGCGGCGACGGCCAACGACGGCGGCGGCCGGGACAACAACCCCGCTGACCCGGGCGACGCCTACGCCGCCTTCGAGTGCGGGACCAACACCTCGCCGTCCGATTCCTCATGGCACGGCACCCACGTGGCCGGCACGATCGCCGCCGCCACGAACAACAGCAAGGGCGTCGCCGGGATCGCCTACGGCGCCAAGGTCCAGCCCGTCCGGGTGCTCGGCAAGTGCGGTGGCACCACCGCCGACATCGCCGATGCCATCACCTGGGCCTCGGGCGGAACCGTCTCCGGTGCGCCGGCCAACGCCACCCCGGCCGACGTGATCAACATGAGCCTCGGTGGCCAGGCCGCCTGCTCGTCGACCTACCAGAACGCCATCAACGGCGCCGTGAACCGCGGCACCACCGTGGTCGTCGCCGCCGGCAACTCGAACGCCAACGTCTCCGGCTTCACCCCGGCCAGCTGCAACAACGTCATCTCGGTGGCCGCCACCAACCGGGCCGGCGCCCGGGCCTTCTACTCCAACTTCGGCAGCCTGATCGACGTGTCGGCCCCCGGCGGCCAGACCCGCAACGCGAGCGATGCGGCCGGCACGATCACCACCCCGCAGAACGGCATCTGGTCGACGCTCAACGCCGGTGCGACCAGCCCGACCACGGAGAACTACGAGCCCTACATGGGCACCTCGATGGCCGCGCCCCACATCGCCGGTCTCGCCGCCCTGATGCAGTCCCGCACTCCGTCGCTCACGCCGGCCCAGGTCGAGACGCAGATCAAGGCGACGGCCCGGCCCCTCCCCGGCGCCTGCTCCGGCGGGTGCGGGGCCGGCATCGCCGACGCCGTCGCCGCCCTGGGCGGCGGGGGCACGCCGACGAACGACCACAGCGTGGCGGTCAACCCGACGTCGCGCTCGGTCGCCGCCGGGTCGTCGACCACGGCGACGGTGTCGACCGCGGTGGTGTCGGGCTCGCCCCAGACGCTGACCTTCTCGGCGACCGGGCTGCCCACCGGCGCCACGGCCTCGTTCAGCCCGGCCAGCGTCACCACCGGCGGCTCGTCGACGGCGACGATCGCCACCACGGCCTCGACCCCGGCCGGCACCTACAGCGTGTCGCTCCGGGCCACCGCCGGTTCGACGGTGCGATCGGCCACCCTCACCCTCACGGTCACCGGTGGCAGCGGCAGCGCCTGCAGCGCCCTCGGCAACGTGAGCACCGGCACCCTCGCCTCCGGCGGCTCGGTCACCCTGCCCAGCTTCAGCGCCGCCGCCGGCACCCACCGCGGCTGCCTCGACGGCCCGAACGGCACCGACTTCGACCTCTACCTCCAGAAGTCCGGCCTGTTCGGCTGGAGCAACGTCGCCTCCGGCACCACCACCGCCCCCGACGAGTCGATCACCTACACCGGCACAGCGGGCACCTACCGCTACCGGGTCGTGGCCTACTCCGGCTCCGGCGCCTACACCGTCGGCCGCAACCTCACCTAGGACTCAATCAGGCGGGATCCAGCCACGCTGGGCGGCTCGCGCCCCGGCCCGGAAGCGG
>DASVEC010000031.1:0-4994 GCA_036380755.1 Iamia sp.
GCACGATCGGGTGGACGTAGCAGGTGCGACACACGGTCGGCGTGTTGCCGAGCACCTCGGCGGCGTCCTCGAAGGCCTGGGTCACGAGCCGGTCGCAGGGCTGCTCGTCGTCGCAGGGGTGGGCCAAGGTGCCGGCGGCGATGCTGGTGCCGCCCCAGGTCCGGAAGTCCTTGGCGCTCACGCCGTCGCCCATCCGGGCCCGGAGGTACTCGTTGACCTCGGCCGAGCTGACGTGGCCGACCTCGCCGTCGTCGTCGAGGTACGAGAACAGGTGCTGGCCGGGCAGCTCGTGGCAGCGCTTGGCGATCCGGGCCAGCCGGACGTCGTGGAGGCTGAGCCGCTGGGCCACGCCCGACTTGCCCACGAAGTCCAGCTCGATGGTGCCGCCGTCGACCTCGACGTGGTCGGGGCGGAGGGTCGTGAGCCCGTAGCTCTCGTTGTCCTCGGCGTAGCGCTCGTTGCCGACCCGGACGAGTGTCTCGTCGAGCAGACGGACCACCAGGGCGGTGACCTTCTCGGGCGGGAGGCCCCGGAGCGATAGGTCGGCGTCGACCGCGGCCCGCAGGTCGGGGAGGGCATCGGCGAAGTCGCCCAGGCGCTCGAACTTGGCCTCGTCCCGGACCTCGCGCCAGCGGGGGTGGTAGCGGTACACCTTGCGGCCCCGGGCGTCGCGGCCGGTGGCCAGCAGGTGGGCCTTGGGGTCGGGACTGATCCAGACGTCGGTCCACGCCGGCGGGATGGCCATGGCCTCGATCCGCTCGCGCTCGGCGGCGGGCACGACGGCGCCGTGACGATCGACGTAGGAGAAGCCCCGGCCCCGCCGCAGACGGCGGTGGCCGGGGCTCTCGTCGGTGACGTGGTGGAGGCCGGCGGCCTCGGCCACGACCTCGGGTTCGTCGAGCGGGTCAGGACCGACGCTCATGCTCGGGGGGTGTGCTACTCGTGGGCCCGCTGCTCGGCCTCGTGGGCGGCGGCCTCGGCCCGGGCCTTGTCGGCCTCGGCCTCCTTGACGGCCACGTCGCGCTGGGCGTCGGCCTTGTCCTGCTGGGCCCGCCCCTCCTCGGTCATGTCGTCGTTGCCGGTGAGGGCGCCGACGACCTCCTTGGCCTTGCCCTTGATGCCCTCGCCGACGCCCTTGGCGCCCGCCTCTGGTCCGCTGTCTCCAGCCATGGTGGCTCCTTCGATCGCGAGGTGAGGGCCTTCCCGCGGCCCCGCGCGGCAAACCCGGCCCCGATCGGCCACGCCTCACCCGCAAGGGTGATACTCGGGAGGCTTCGGGCTCGGTCGACGACCCGTCGGTAGGGTGCTCCGACCGCCATGACCACGACCTCACCCGCTCTCGACGGCCTGCTGGCCCGCCTGCACGAGCTCGGACTCGACGATCAGCTGGGAGCGGAGCTCTCCGCCGTCCACGACGAGCTCCAGGCGACGGTGGCCCAGATGGAGACGGCCAACCAGGAGCTGGTGGCGTCGAACGCCGATCTGGAGACCCTGGGCGCCGAGCTCGAGCGGGCCGCGACCGAGCTGAGCGCGGTGAACGACGAGCTCGAGCAGCGCTCGGCCGACATCGAGCGGATCACCGGCTACCTCCAGTCGGTGATCGACGGTGTGCCGGGTGCGGTCGTCGTGCTCGACGTCGACCAGAAGGTCCGGGCGTGGAGCTCGGGTGCCGCGGCCCGCTGGGGCGCCACCAGCACCGAGGTCAGCGGCAAGGCCTTCGGCCGCCTCGATCTCCACGGCGAGACCCCGGACCTCATCGCCCTGGTGCGCTCGACCCTGGCCGGCGAGACCGGCGACGACGACCCCGCGCCGGTGGGGGAGGCCGGCGCCGAGGCCCACTGCCACCCGCTGCAGGGGGCCGACGGTGCCCTCGAGGGCGCCGTCGTCTTCATCCTCGGCTGAGAGCCCGCCTCACGCCTCCATGTGGCTGCGGAGGCGCTTGACGATGCTGGCGATCCACCGCGACACCTGCATCTGGCTGACGCCGTAGCGCTCGGCGATCTGCGACTGGGTGAGCTCGTCGAAGAAGTAGAGCTTGATCACGTCGCGGTCGCGCTCGCCCAGGTGCTCGATCGCCTGGCTCAGCACGACCTGGTCCTCGGCCACGAGCAGGTTCCGGTCCTGCTCGCCGATGATCTCGTGCTGGCTGGGGCCGTCGACGGTGGGCGTTGAGTCGAGCGACGCCGGGGTGCGGGCGGCGGCGGCCTGCTGGGTGGCGAGGAGGTCGGACGTCTCGATGCCGAGCTCGATCGCCACCTCGTCGGCCGACGGCGACCGGCCCAGCTCAGTGGTGAGCCGGTCGGTGGCCTCGCGGGCGGGGACGGCCAGCTCGTGGACCCGGCGGGGCACCCGGATGCTCCACCCGAGGTCGCGGTAGTGACGGCGGAGGGCGCCGAGGATCGTGGGCGTGGCGAAGGCGGGGAAGGGCAGGCCCCGCTCGCAGTCGAAGCGCTGGAGGGCGACCACCAGCGACTCGCGGGCGACCTGGTCGAGGTCGTCGTTGGGCTCGCGGTCGCGGCGGAGGCGGCGGGCGAGCGAGAGGGCGTACTGCTCGTACTCGGCGACGAGGGCGCCGAGATCCTCGGAGCTCTCGGAGCGGGCGTAGCGGACGTGGAGGAGCCAGATGGGCAGGGGCACGCCCGGCCGACGGCTCCAGTCGCGGGCGTCGTCGCCGCGGGGCACGGTGCGGCGGGCCTGGAGGACGTCGACCGCCTCGGTGACCTGGTCGAGCGTGCGCCGGACGTGGCGCCGGCAGGCCCGGTTGCGGGCGCTCAGCCGCCGGCTCTCGGCCGTCGTCGTCTCGGCTCGCCGGAACGTGGCGGCGAGCTGATCGGTGACGGCGGGGGCGTTGGGCACGCCTGACGCCTTACCCGATCCCTGCATCGGCAACCTCCTGACGAGGCCCGTCGCGCTCCCAGTCACCTCAACGGGTGAGGCGACGACGGGTTCGGGTGGTCCCGTCGTCCTACGCTGCCGGCCCCATGGTCGACCGCTCCGTCGCCGCGACGGTGGCGGCCGCCGTGGCCCCGGCCACCTTCCTGGCCGTCGATCCGTGGGGCTGGTACCCGTTCGGGCCGCTCCGGTGGCTGGTGGTGACCGTGCTGGTGCTGGCCGCCGGCGTGCTCGCCATCGGCCGGCGCCCGCTGCCCTCGGCGGCCCGCCCCGCCCTCGTGGCGGGGGCCGCGCTCGTGGCCGTCATGGCCGTCGCCGCCGCGGTGGGGCGGGACCCGCTCTACGCCTGGACGGGCACGCCCGAGCGCCACGCCGGCGTCGTCCTGTGGCTGCTCGCCGTCGTCGCCCTGGCGGTGGGCGCCAGCCTCGATCCCGCTCGGGGCGCCGCCACCGTGGGCCGGGGTCTCGTCGTCGCCGGGTGGGGCGTGGGCCTGGTCGGGGCGGCCGAGGCCCTGGGGTGGGAGCCCGACGAGCTCGACGTCGGGACGCGCCTCACCGGCTCGTTCGGATCGTCCGCCTTCCTCGGTGCGGCGTGCGCCCTGCTGCTCCCGGTCCTCGTCGGGCTGGCCCTCGACCGGGCGCAGCCCCGCGGCTGGCGACGGGCCGCCGGGGTCGGCGCCCTCGGCCTGCTCGGCCCGGTCCTGGGCTCGGGAGCCCGATCGGCCTGGCTGGGCTTGGCCGCGGCCGGGCTGGCGGTGCTGGTCGCCCGGCGCGACGACGTGGGCGCGCTCGTCCGGTCCCGGCGCCGCTCGGTGCTGGTCGGCGGGGCCGCGCTCGTCGTGGTCGCGGCGGCGGTGCTGGCGCTCAGCCCCGCCGGCGCCCGGCTCGTCGCCCTGGGCGACGCCGACGCCCCGGGCGGTCGGGGCCGTCTGGACGAGTGGCGGGTCGCGACCCGGGTCCTCGCCGACCACCCGGTGCTGGGTGTGGGCCCCGAGGGCTACCGCATCGCCTTCGCCGAGGGGGTCGACGACCGCTACGAGATCGCCCACGGGCGGGACCCGCAGCCCGATCGGGCCCACAGCGGGCCGCTCGACGTGGCCCTCGCCAGCGGCCTCCCGGCGCTGGTGGCCTGGGGGGCGTGGGCGCTGCTGGTGGGGCGGGCGTGCTGGCGCGCCCTGCGCCGCGGCCCACCCCTCGCCGCCGGCCTGGCCGCGGCCCTCGTCGCCCACCTCGTCGGTCAGCTCACCCTGTTCCCGCTGGCCGAGATCGAGCCCGTGGCCTGGCTCCTCGCCGGCGTCCTCCTCGCCTTCCCCCTCCCTCGAACCGGTGATCAGATCGAACGGGTAGCCGTCCGATCTGATCACCGGTTCGGGGTGGTGGGGGTTCGAGTCGCCCTGGCCGGGCTGGCGGTCGTCGCCCTGATCGCGGGGATCCGGGACGTGGCGGCCGACCACCGGGCCGACGTGGCGGCGCGGGCCCTGGCGGCCGGGGACGGGCCGACCGCCGCGGCCGCCGCCACCGACGCCGTGACCCTCCGGCCCGACGTGGTGCGTCTCCGGCTCCTGGCCGGCCGGGCCGAGGTGGCCGCGGGCGAGGGCCTCCTGGCCGCCCTCGACCAGGTCGCCGCCGCTCTGCGCACGTCGCCCGGCGACCCCATCGTGCGCCGCGAGCGGATCCGGCTCCTCGTGGCCCGGGCGGCCGCCACCGAGGTGCCCGAGCACGCCCGGCGGGCGCGCGCCGAGGCCGACGCCGAGGTGGCCGACGACCCGGCCAACGGCGCCCTGTGGCTCCTCGCCGGCGAGGCGGCCCGCCTGGACGGTGATCCGGAGCGGGCCCGGGAGGCGTGGGAGCGGGCCGAGCACCTCGACCCGCGGTCGCCGGCGGCGGCCGTCGACCTGGCCCTGCTCCACCTGGCCGCCGGGCGCGACGACGAGGCCCGCGCCGCGCTGGACCGGGCTCGCGCCGTCGACCCCGACGACCCGCGCGTGCGCGACGCCGCCCGCCTGGTCGAGGGCTGACATGGGGAATGTGGAACCGATCGGGGCCGTCGGGAGTTCCTCCCATGTGACCCCCAGCCTCCCCGCCGACACCCCGGCGCCACC
>DASVEC010000032.1:0-8164 GCA_036380755.1 Iamia sp.
TACCTCGAGCTGAACTTCGCCGGGTTCCAGAAGCTGGTCGAGATCGTCGACGGCGTGCCCGTCTACTTCCCGCACCCCACCCGCAGCCAGGGCGGGAGCGACACCAACGACCCGACGGTCGAGCTCGACATCCCGTCGGCGGGGTGCTGGATCCTCGGGCCCCGCCAGGCCCTCGGGTTCGCCCGGGTCCGCAAGGACTACCAGGTCCAGGATGAGAACGGCCGCTGGCACACCGACCTGGGCGGCGACTACTCGCGGGTCAAGCGCCAGCAGCTGTTCATCCAGCTGGCGATGCAGCAGGCCATCTCCAAGGGCGCCCGCAACATCAACACGCTCCGGCGGCTCGTCGGGCTGGGCGTGGACAGCGTCTCGATCGATGCCGGCCTGGAGCCCGACTCGGTCGTCGAGCTGAGCCGCAGCTTCCGCAGCTTCGCCCCCTCCGACCTGGTCACCTACACCCTCCCGGTCGACGAGGCCCCGCCCGGCGGCCCCGCCTACCTCTACCTGCGCGAGGCCGAGGCCGAGCCGACCCTGGCCCTCTTCCGCGGCGGCGAGCCGGGCATGGGCCCGCCCGTGCCCGTCGGCGACGTCACGGTCCAGGTGCGCAACGCGACCGGCACGCCCAACCAGGCCCGCGACGTGACGGCCGACCTCGGCGCCGTCGGCTTCTCGACCCTCGTCCCCGGCGTCGACGGCGGCCAGGGGTTCCCCACCGTCGTCCAGTACGCGCCGGGGTCCGAGGCCCAGGCCCGCGTGGTGGCGTCCTGGCTCGTCGGCGACTTCGTCTACGTCCCCGAGGACCTGCCCGAGGGCGTCGACGTGGTGCTGATCACGGGCGAGGGCTGGGCCGGCGTCCGCGACGTGGCCAAGCCCTTCGAGGAGGTGCCCGAGGTGGCCCCGGCGACCACCGAACCGGGGGCGACGACCACCACCGCCCCGGGCGACACCACCACCACGACGACCGTGCCCGGCGCCTCGACCACCGCCCCCGAGGAGGGCGGTGACGTGGAGGATCCCGACGACCCGGCCTTCTACCGGGCGACCCCGCCGCCACCCGACGCGACCTGCCAGCGCACCTACTGACTCGGTCCCGCCGGTCGATCCCCGTAGGATCGTTCCCCGTGCCGAGACGAGAAGGGACCCGGGAGCGCCGCAGCTGGGGGCAGCGGCTGCTGATCACGGGCATCACCCTGGCCCTGTTCGGCGCCATGGCGACGGCCGGATCGCTGGCCTACTCCAACAGCCGGCTCGAAGGGCTCGGTCGCGTGGCCCTCAGCGACGTGCTCACCGACGAGGACGCCGAGCCCGGCGATCCGATGAACGTCCTGATCGTCGGCATCGACGACGCCTCGGGGTTGGCCGACGGCGACTCCGTCAAGGACTTCCGCGACAGCCCCGACGTCGCCGGCCAGCGCACCGACACGATCATGATCCTGCGGCTCGACCCGCGGGCGGGCACGGCCCAGATGCTGTCCCTGCCTCGTGACCTGTGGCTGCCCATCGCCGAGGTGGAGACCGAGCAGCGGATCAACGCCGCCTTCCAGACCGGGGGCCCGGCCCGGCTGATCAAGACGATCGACGAGAACTTCGACATCCCCATCCACCGCTTCGTCCAGGTCGACTTCGCCGGCTTCCGGGAGCTGGTCGACATCGTCGACGGCGTCCCCATCGAGTTCCCCCGGCCGGCGCGCGACACGGCCTCGGGCCTCGCCATCGAGACCGCGGGGTGCTACACGCTGGGTCCCGTCCAGGCGCTCAGCTTCGCCCGGGCCCGGCACTACCAGGTCCAGGACGCCGACGGCGACTGGCACGAGGACCCCCGCTCGGACCTGTCCCGGGGCACGCGCCAGCAGCTGTTCATCCAGCTGGCGATCAGCCGGGCGATCGCCCGCGGCGCCCACAACCCCAACACGCTCCGCCGCCTCGTCGACCTGGGTGCCACCGCGGTGCAGTTCGACGACTCCTTCGAGGTCGGCCAGCTGGTCGACCTGGGCATCCAGTACCGGAACTTCCGGCCCGACGAGCTCCAGACCTACGAGCTGACCGTCGTCGACGACGTCCAGGGCGGGGCCGACGTCCTGAGGGTGGTCGACGAGGCGTCGGAGCCGACCCTGGCCGTCTTCCGGGGCGTGCCCCCCTCGACCATGGTGGACGTGCGGCCCGAGGACGTCAGCGTCCAGGTCCTCAACGGCACCGGCACGCAGGGCCAGGGCGGCGAGGCGGCCGAGGGCCTCGCCGGGCTCGGGTTCACCACCACCGGCACCGGCGACGCCGACACCCTGGGCGGCGTCACCACCGTCCGGTTCGTGCCCGGGGGCGAGGCCGAGGCCCAGCTGGTGGCGCGCAGCCTCACCGGCCCGGTGGTCTACGAGAGAGCGGACGGTCTGGGTGGCGCCGACGCGGTGCTGATCACCGGCACCGACTGGCAGGGCGTGGGCTCGTCGGTCCGGTCCGTCGAGGACGTCCCGGGTCCGATGGCGACCGGGGGCAGCACGACCACCGCGTCGACCACCACCACCGCTCCGCTCGACGGCTCGTCGACGACCCAGCCCGGCTCCTCCTCGACCACGGGCCCCGGTGCCGGTCAGGCCCCCTCCGAGGCCGCCCCCGACTCCGACGATCCCGGCGATCCCGGCTTCTTCCTGGCCCGGCCCCCGGCCGCCGGGGCGGACTGCCCGGCCACCGACTGAGACCGGCGGGCTCCGGTTCCGGGGGCAGCGGCCACTAGGTTGGGCGACCGGCCCGGCGCCGGGAGGCGTCGGCTGACGGACGAGACCGGGAGAGACATGGGCCAGAAGATCGCCGTGATCGGCACCGGGTACGTGGGTCTCACGACGGGTGCCTGCCTGAGCCGCCTGGGCCACGACGTGGTGTGCGCCGATGTGGTGCCCGAGAAGGTCGACGCCCTCAACCGGGGAGAGATCCCGATCCTCGAGACCGGGCTCGACGAGCTGGTCCACCAGGGCGTCGCCGCCGGTCTCCTCCGGTTCGTGCTGGGCGCCGAGAACGCGGTGGGTGACGCCGAGTTCGTCTTCCTGTGCCTGCCCACCCCCCAGGGCGACGACGGGGCCGCCGATCTCAGCTACATCAAGTCGGCGGCCACCCACATCGGCCCCCTCCTCCGACCCGATGCGGTGGTGATCAACAAGTCCACGGTGCCCGTCGGCTCGGCCGGCGAGGTGGCCAAGAAGCTCCGCCGCGACGACGTCTTCGTCGTCTCCAACCCGGAGTTCCTCCGCGAGGGCACCGCCGTCAACGACTTCCTGCACCCCGACCGGGTGGTGATCGGCAGCGACGACAAGGCTGCCGCCCAGCGGGTCGCCGATCTCTACGCCGACCTGCCGGGCAGGGTGCTGATCACCGACCCGGCCTCGGCCGAGACCATCAAGTACGCCTCCAACGCCTTCCTGGCCACCAAGATCAGCTTCGTCAACGCCATGGCCGCGGTGTGCGAGGAGGTCGGGGCCGACGTCTCCGACGTGGTCAAGGGCATGGGCCTCGACCAGCGCATCGGCGACAAGTTCCTGGTGCCCGGTCCGGGCTGGGGTGGCAGCTGCTTCCCCAAGGACTCGCACGCCCTGGTGCGCATCGCCGAGAACTCGGGCTACCAGTTCGGCCTCCTGCGCCAGGTGATCGCCGTCAACGAGGAGCAGTTCGGCCGGGTGGCCAACAAGATCACCCGCTTCGCCGGCGGGCGCCTCGAGGGCAAGTGCATCGCCGTGTGGGGCCTCACGTTCAAGGCCGGCACCGACGACCTGCGCGACTCGCCCGCCCTCAACATCATCAACCGCCTGCTCGAGGTCGGAGCCACGGTGCGGGCCTACGACCCGGCCGTTCGCGACGGCAGCGACCCTCGGCTGAAGGGCATCGAGGTCGTCACCGACCCCTACGAGGCCGTGACCGGCGCCGACGTCCTGGCCGTGCTGACGGAGTGGCCCGAGTTCGCCGAGGCGGACCTGGCCAAGGTGGCCGACCTGATCGGGGCCAAGGCCGTCGTCGACGGGCGGAACCTGCTCGACGGCGCCGCCCTGAAGGACCTCGGCTTCTCCTACGACGGCATCGGGCGCTCCTGAGGTGGCCCGCGTCGTCGTCACCGGGGGGGCCGGGTTCCTGGGGTCGCACCTCTGCGACGCCCTCCTGTCCCGCGGCGACGAGGTCGTCTGCCTCGACAACCTGGCGACCGGGTCGATGCGCAACATCGCCCACAACCTGGACCGACCCGACTTCACCTTCGTCGACCACGACGTCAGCACCTTCGTGGCGGTCGACGGCCCGGTCGACGTGGTGATGCACCTGGCCAGCCCGGCCAGCCCCATCGACTTCGAGCGCATCCCCATCCAGATCCTGAAGGTGGGCGGGCTCGGCACCCACAACACGCTGGGCTTGGCCAAGGCCAAGGGGGCCAAGTTCTTCCTGGCCTCGACCAGCGAGGTCTACGGCGACCCGAAGGTGCACCCCCAGCCGGAGACCTACTGGGGCAACGTCAACCCCATCGGGCCCCGGGGCGTGTACGACGAGGCCAAGCGCTACGCCGAGGCCATGACCATGGCGTACCACCGCCACCACGGCCTCGACGTCCGCATCGTCCGCATCTTCAACACCTACGGGCCCCGGATGCGACCCGACGACGGCCGGGCGATGAGCAACTTCATCGTCGCCGCCCTCCAGGGCCAGCCCATCACCGTCCACGGGACCGGCGACCAGACCCGCAGCTTCACCTACGTCGACGACGAGATCCGGGGCTTCCTCGCCCTGCTCGACTCGGACGTCACCACCCCGACCAACATCGGCAACCCCGACGAGTACACGATCCGGCAGCTGGCCGAGATGGTGATCGAGATCACCGGCTCGTCCTCGGAGCTGACGTTCCACCCGCTGCCGGTCGACGACCCCATGCAGCGCAAGCCCGACATCACCAAGGCCCGCGACCTGCTGGGGTGGGAGCCGACGGTCCACGTCCGCGACGGCATCGTGACGACCGCCGACCACTTCGCCAAGCTCCTCGCCGCCCCCTGAGCGGCGGTCTCAGAGGCGGACTGCGGCCACCAGGAGACTGCTGTAGGCGACGAGGAACATGAGGAGCCATCGCAGCTGGCTCCTCATCGTGTCCTCGATCCGATCGAGCCGCCTGTTGATGCTGTCGAACGTCTTCTCGATGCTGGCGAACGTCCTGTCGAGGGCGTCGAACCGGTGGTCGTGGTCCGTGAAGCGGGCGTCGGATCGACCGGTGAGGGCTTCGAAGTGCTCGTCGACGAGGTCGAAGCGCTGGTCGATCATCTCGAAGCGGACGTCGAGGGCCTGGATGTCCTGCTTGGTGGCGATGTCGATCCAGCCGGTCGGGGGGAGGTGCTCCATCAAGGTGGTGGCGTCCTCCTCACCGATCGTCTGGTCGAGCTTCCGGTGGAGCCGGTGACGGCTCTCCTCGGTGACGGGCATGGGCGGGTGATCTCCTCAGAAGGATGTCGGTCTTCTGGGAGCCGTGCAGCCCTGGCTCCGTTGCGCCGGGTGACCGGCGTTCGTCAGCGACGGTAGCGGCAGGCGGTGCCAGGGTCAAGCACCCGATCTTCGGGTGTCAGCCCCCGGCCCGGGCGTGGATCCCGCGGAGGACGTAGGGCAGGACGCCGCCGTGGCGGTAGTAGGCCTGCTCGGTCGGGGTGTCGATCCGGACCGTGGCGGTGAAGGTGACGTCGCCGGCGCGCACCTCGAGGGTCGGCGGCACGGGATCGTCGTCGCCGAGGTCGGACAGGCCGGCGATCGAGATCTCCTCCTCGCCGGTGAGGCCCAGGGACTCGACCGAGTCGCCCTCGGCGAGCTGGAGCGGCAGCACACCCATGCCGATCAGGTTCGACCGGTGGATGCGCTCGTAGCTCTGGGCGATGACGGCCCGCACCCCGAGCAGGGCCGTGCCCTTGGCCGCCCAGTCCCGGGACGAACCCGAGCCGTACTCCTTGCCGGCCAGGACGACCAGCGGCGTGCCGTCGGCGAGGTAGCGCTCCGAGGCGTCGTAGATGTCCATCGATTCGCCGGAGGGGATGTGCTTGGTCACGCCGCCCTAGGAGCCCGGGAGGAGCTGGTTGCGCAGCCGGATGTTGGCGAACGTGCCCCGGATCATCACCTCGTGGTTGCCCCGGCGGGAGCCGTAGGAGTTGAAGTCGGCCTTGTCGACGTCGTGGTCGTGGAGGTAGCGGCCGGCCGGGCTCTCGGCCTTGATGTTGCCGGCGGGGGAGATGTGGTCCGTGGTGACCGAGTCGCCCAGCAGGGCCAGGACGCGGGCGCCCTCGATGTCGGTCCGCCCCGACGGCTCGACCGCCAGGCCCTCGAAGTACGGGGGCTGGCGGACGTAGGTCGACTCACCGTCCCAGTCCATGCGGTCGCCGGTGGGGGCGTCGATCGCCCGCCAGCGGTCGTCGCCGTCGAAGAGGGTGTCGTAGATCGAGGTGAACGAGTCGGCCCCCGTGGCCCGGGCGACGGCCTCGGCCACCTCGCCGGCATCGGGCCAGATGTCGGCCAGCATCACCGGATCCCCGGACTCGTCGATGCCGAGCGGCTCGGAGCCCGGGTCCCAGTTCATGGTGCCGGCCAGGGCGTAGGCCACGACGAGCGGGGGCGACGCCAGGTAGTTCAGCTTCACGTCGGGGTTGATGCGCCCCTCGAAGTTGCGGTTGCCGGAGAGGACGGCGGCGACGGTGAGGTCGGCGTCGTTGACCGCCTGGCTGATCTCGGCCGGGAGCGGGCCCGAGTTGCCGATGCAGGTGGTGCAGCCGTAGCCGACGAGGTCGAAGCCGATGGCGGCCAGGTCGTCGGTGAGGTCGAGGCGGTCGTAGTAGTCCATGACGACCTTGCTGCCGGGGGCGAGCGAGGTCTTGACCCAGGGACGGCGCGTGAGGCCGCGCGCCCGGGCGTTGCGGGCCAAGATGCCGGCGGCGACCATCACGTCCGGGTTCGAGGTGTTGGTGCAGCTGGTGATGGCGGCGATCACGACGCGGCCGTGGTCGAGGGAGGTCTCGGTGCCGTCGGCCAGGGTCAGGTCGACCTTGGCCGACACCGGTGGGGCCGTCTCGCAGGCGACCTCGCGCACCGGCACCGGGGGAGCGGTGTCGTCGGCAGTGCCCGAGGGCGGGTCGCTGGCGGGGAAGCTCGCCGCCACCTCCCGGTCCTCCGCGGTGAGCACCTGGACCTCGGAGTCGCCCAGCACGCCGGCCAGGGCCGCCTTGGCCTGGTCGAGCGGGATGCGGTCCTGGGGCCGCTTGGGGCCGGCGAGCGACGGCACGACGGTGGACATGTCCAGCTCGACCACGGAGTCGTACTGCGGGTCGTTCTCGGGGTCGTGCCAGAGGCCCTGCTCCTTGGTGTAGGCCTCGACCAGGGCGACGAGGTCGTCGGGCCGGCCGGTGGCCCGGAGGTAGCGGAGCGTCTCGTCGTCGACGGGCGAGATGGTGATCGTCGATCCGTACTCGGGCGACATGTTGCCGATCGTGGCCCGGTGCTCGACCCGCAGGGCGGAGAGGGCGGGGCCGTGGAGCTCGACGAACGAGCCGACGACGCCGTGCTGGCGGAGCAGCTCGGTGATGGTGAGGACGAGGTCGGTGGCGGTGGTGCCGGCGGGCAGCTCGCCGGTGAGGCGCAGACCCACGACCTTGGGCACGAGCAGGGGGACGGGCTGGCCGAGCATGGCCGCCTCGGCCTCGATGCCGCCCACGCCCCAGCCCACGACGCCGAGGCCGTTGACCATCGGGGTGTGGGAGTCGGTGCCGACGAGGGTGTCGGGGAAGGCGACGCCGTCGCGCAGCTGCACCACCCGGGACAGGTTCTCGAGGTTGATCTGGTGGCAGATGCCCATGTTGGGCGGGACGACCCGCAGCGACTCGAAGGCCTGCTGGCCCCACTTGAGGAACTCGTAGCGCTCCTTGTTGCGGGTGAGCTCGAGGGCGGCGTTGAGGTCGAACGAGTCGGACGCGGCGAAGTGGTCGACCTGGATCGAGTGGTCGATGACGAGGTCGACCGGGACGAGGGGCTCGATGGCCGAGGGGTCGCCGCCGAGGTCGGCCATGGCGTCGCGCATGGCGGCCAGGTCGACGACGGCGGGCACGCCGGTGAAGTCCTGCATCAGCACCCTCGCCGGGCGGAATGCGATCTCGCGCTCTCCCCCCCCCTCCCACCCCGC
>DASVEC010000033.1:0-12801 GCA_036380755.1 Iamia sp.
AGCGCATCGGCGACCGGTGGACGGTCTCCTCGCAGCACGCCGAGCTCCGGTGGGACGGCACCCGCTGGTCGACCCTCAACGTCAGCACGCGCCCCGGGCTGCTCCACGTCTACGAGCCGGGCTACGAGGAGGTGCCGCTCGAGCCGGGCCGACCGTGGGTCCCGGTCCGCCACCGCTGGGCCCTCGCCTTCGGCCCGCCCGACCACCGCACCGTGGTGGTGGCCACGACCGACGACCACCGCGGGCCCGGTGTCGGCGACGATCCACCCGTCGAGGCCGACGACCCCGACCCCACGATGAGCCTCGACGACGTGGCCACCGTCGCCCTCACCGCCCTCGAGCGCGACGTCCTGCTCGCCTACTACTCCGACTTCGCCCTGCTCCCCCGCCCCGCCGTCCTCGCGCCCCGCCCCCACGACGAGGCCGCACGGCGCCTCGGCCGCAGCCGGGACTCCACCCGCAAGGCCATCGAGCGGGTCAACGAGAAGGTCGCTCGCACCCCGGGGGCGCCGGCGGCGGCGAGCGGTCGCACGGTCTCGACCGAGATCGGCCGGTGGCTCGCCCGGATGGGTGTGATCGACCCGCTCTGAGCGAGCGGGTCGATCCTCCGTGGTGGGCCGGGGAGGATTCGAACCTCCGAAGGCTGTGCCGGCAGATTTACAGTCTGCTCCCTTTGGCCGCTCGGGCACCGACCCCTGGTGGAGTGAGGCAGGTTAGCGCCGGAGGTACCGTGGCCCCATGCCGAGCTTCGACGTCTCCTCCACGCTCGACCAGCAGGAGGTTCGCAACGCGGTCGACCAGGCGTCCCGCGAGATCGCCAACCGCTACGACTTCAAGGGCACCGGCTCGTCGATCGAGCTGGGCGAGAACGAGATCAAGCTCCACTCCTCGAGCGAGGACAGGCTGCGGGCCCTGCGGCAGGTGCTGGAGGAGAAGCTGGTGAAGCGGCAGGTCTCGCTCAAGGGCCTCGACTACGGCGACGAGGAGGCGGCCTCGGGTGGGACCGTGCGCCAGACCGCGACCCTGGCCGCCGGCATCTCGTCCGACAAGGCCCGCGAGCTCAACAAGTTCATCAAGGGCCTCGGGATGAAGGGCATCTCGTCGCAGGCCCAGGGGGACGAGCTGCGGGTCACGGGCAAGAAGCGCGACGACCTGCAGGCCGTCATCTCCGCCCTCAAGGAGGGCGACTTCGGCGTCCCCCTCAGCTTCGGAAACTTCCGCGACTGACCCGTCACCCGACGTCGGGCTCAGGGGTGATCGGCCTCGAGACCCAGGATGTCGATCGTCTGCCCGTTGATGGGCAAGCCCGTGCAGTTGCCCATCACGATCGTGGTCCCGGTCGGGCTGTCGATCGAGAAGCCGTCCAGGATGAGGAGGCTGGGCCCTGACAGGGGTCCGAACAAGAAGGCGCTGATGAGCATCGGCGCGAAGCCCTGGCACGGCTGCCCGATCGGCGCGCAGCTGCCGTTGTTCACGTCTCGCACCGTCAGCAGGAACAGGACGTCCCAGTCCACGATCTCGTAGAACCCCCACGGCCAGTTCTGGGTGACGTCGCCGGGGTCGGTGTCCGAGAGGGGTGTGAGCTCGAGCGTCCACCAGTCGCCGGCGGTCATCTCGAAGGCCGACCTGAGAGAGGTGCCCGCGTTCGTCGTCGCCCCGTCGACACCGAGGCTGAAGCTGGCATCGAAGGCGGATGCAGGCACGGCGCAGGGTCCGACGCTGCTGCTCCCGAGGGGCGCCGAGATCCCGGTGCCGATGTGGACCGTCCCGGCGGCGACCGCGCCGGCGCCCGCTGGCGCGGGGGCCAGCGCGACGACCAGACCACCGGCGACGACGGCGGCCAGCACCTTGGTCATGAGTGGACGGCGCATGTCGATCCTCCTGCCGGGCAGCCGAGAAGACCGCCGCCGGACGATCATCGGTGATCGGACGTCGCGCTCCACTTGCACCTTTCGCGACCGACGCGTCACCCGACGCCGGGTTCCCAGACGATGAAGGGGACACCGACGAAGGGGAGCGAACATGCACGGGTTCAGGAAGGCGGCCGCGATCACGGCCGCGGCGACGATGGCGTTCGGCCTGACCGGGTGCGAGCCCCCCGAGACGTGGTGGCCGACCGTGCTCGAGGTGCCGGGCATCCTCGCCAGCGCGGTGGTGGGTGACTTCGACGAGGACGGTCTCGAGGACATCTACTGGTACGCGCCGGGGAGCGACCCCGAGGAGATGTGGACCGCTCGCCCCGAGGGCGGCTTCGACCGGGCCCCTGCGCCCGCGGTCACCGGTCGGTACTCCGCCGTCGCCGGCGACTTCGATGGCGACGGTGACGACGACGTCCTCTGGGTCGGGGTCGGGGGCCGGGTCTCGGCGCTGTGGACGTTCGAGGGCGGCGCCGTGGCCTCGAAGAGGACGGTGGAGCTCGGCCGGGTCGTGAGCGGCGACAGCACCGTCGTGATCGAGCGGTCGTCGGGCCCGGACCACGTGGGCCTGGTCCTCGGCACCTCCACCACGGTCGAGGACCGCCTGGCCATCTGGGACCCACTGCGCGGCGCGACCTCCAGCGGACCCCCCCTGCACGGGGGCCGGAACCCGCAGACCTACACCGGGGACTTCGACGGCGACGGCTACGGAGACGTGTTCCTCCACCGGTCCGGGTCGGCCACCGACTCGTTCGGCTGGGGGCGGGCCGACGGCCAGTACGACAGCCAGACCATCACCGTCTACGGCCGCCACCTGCCCGCGGTGCTCGACGCCGACGGCGACGGCCGTGACGACATCGCCTTCTTCGCCGAGCGCCACACCACGGCGTCGTCCGTCCCGGTCTGGCGGGGTCAGGCCGGACGGTGGTTCGCCAAGGCCAGCGTCGGCGCCCCGACCGTCGTCGGTGACACCTGGGTGCAGGAGGACCGGGGCGACGGTCGGGACAACGTGATCGTCCGAGCCGAGCGCGGCGACGACCAGGTCTGGGAGCTGGGCGCCGACGGAGCGACGATCGTCCACACGATCATCGACTTCGATGGCGGCGTGCCGCTGCTCGGCCAGTTCTCCGCCGCGGACCGCGACGACATGTACCTCTGGAACGACCGCCTCCTCCTCAGCCCGCAGGGCTGACCCGCCCGGTCGCCCGCCTCAACGCCAGACGCCGGCGCGGAGGCGGGCCACCCGGTCCTCGGTGGGCGGGTGGGTGCGGAACAGGCCGGCGAACTGGACCCGGCGGCCGGTCAGCGGGTTGACGATGAAGGCCTGGGCGTGGGCCGGGTCGATGTCCATCGGCACCCGACGGGCGGAGGCCTCGATCTTCTGCAGGGCCCGGGCGAGGGGCTCGCCGTCACCCAGCAGGGCGGCACCGGACCGATCGGCCTCGTACTCGCGACTGCGCGACAGCGCCATCTGGAGCAGCGCCGCCGCGATCGGGGCGAGGAGGGACATGGCCAGCAGGCCGAAGATCCCCCCGTCGCGATCACGACCGCCGCCCCCTCCGAGCACGGCGCCCCACATCACCATCCGGGCGAGGAAGGTGATGCCCATGGCCACCGCCGCGGCCACCGAGGAGATGAGGATGTCGCGGTTGCCGACGTGGCTGATCTCATGGGCCAGCACGCCCCGCAGCTCGTCCCACGACAGCGTGCGGAGGATGCCCTCGGTGACGGCGACCGCGGCATGCTCCGGGTTGCGTCCCGTGGCGAAGGCGTTGGGCTGCTCCGACGGGATCACGTAGAGCCGCGGCATCGGCATGCCGGCCCGCTGGGCCAGGTCGCGCACGACGGCGTGGTACTCCGGCATCTGCGCCTCGGTGACCTCGCGGGCCCGGGCGGCCCGGATGGCGATGCGGTCGCTGAACCAGTAGGAGCCGCCGACGAACACCAGCCCGAGGCCGAGGCCGATCACCGCCCCGGTCGTGCCGAAGGCCGATCCGACGAGGATCATGAGCCCGCCGAGGGCGGCGAGCAGGACGGCGGTCTTGACGGTGTTGCGCATGGCTCCGATGCCTCCAGGGGGCTCCCCCGGGTGGGGCGCCACCTGCCCGGAACCTACGGGCGTCACCGAAAGGCGAGATCAGGAACCGGTGTCGGTCTCAGGACGAGAGGACGGGGCGGCCGACGACCCGGCGGATGAGGCGCCGGGGCAGGCTCGGGGCGACGGGACCCGGACCGGAGCGGACGAGGTAGCCCCGGCGGGGCGCCTTCTCGATGACCAGGTGGCCGTCGAGGGCCCGGGCGAGGGCGTCGACGTGGGCCGGGAGCGAGCTCCTGGTCACAGTGTCGTCGTCGCACTCGATGCACGCGGCGAGCAGGTCGTCGGCCGCGACGGCACGTTCGGGGCGACCCATCAGCCGCTGCAGGATCAGCAGCTGGGGCAACGGCAGGAGGAGCAGCTCGCCGTCGACGCGCACCTGCCGCCGCGCCGGGTCGAGGACCACCGGGCCCAGGGCGAGCCGGGTGACCCCGTCGGGACCGGCGTCGGCGATGGCGCCGACGAGCCGCGTCACCCGCGCCGCCAGCTCCTCGAGGTGGACGGGCTTGCCCACGTAGTCGTCGGCCCCGGCGCGCAGCCCCAGCACCCGGTCCTCCTGATCGGCGACGGCCGAGACCAACACGATCGGCGGGTGATCGGCGCGCTCGTCGAGCTCACGCACGAGGTCGAGGACGTCACCGTCGGGCAGCAGCCGATCGAACACGAGACAGGCGTAGACACCCCGCTGCTCCTCCTCGCGCGCCTCGGTGACCGACCCCACCACGTCGACGGCCAGGTGCTCCGCCTCGAGCCGGCGGGCGAAGGCCCCGGCGAGGCGGACGTCGTCCTCCGCCAGGAGGATCCGGGGCCGGGGCCGGGGGTGAGGATCGGGAGCAGGGGCGGTCATCGGGCGATGGCATTGGGGACCGGTGCGGCGACCCCCGACGCCCATCCTTGCCCGCAAAGCGCAATCGGTTCGCGACGTAGGGAGGTTTTCCGATGGATCGTCGATTTCCGACGACCTCCCGGTCGAGCGCCGCGATCCACTATGATTGGTCCGACCTGTTGCGGGAGGAGGGCCGTGGACCAAGCGATCGTGTGTCACGACGGGTTCATCGCCCTCTACGTGTCCGAGGTGGACAGCGTCTACGCCTTCTTCGCCCGGCGCGTCAGCCCGTCGGCGGCCGAGGAGCTGACGGCCGAGACCTTCGCCGCCGCCTTCGCCTCCCTCGACCACCACGACCCGGCGCTCGGCACTCACCCCGCGTGGGTGATGGGGATCGCCCTCAACGTCTTGCGCCACCACTACCGCAGCGAGCGCCGGCGGCTCGGCGCGGTCGGTCGCCTGTGGGGGCACACGGCCCGCCAGGCCGACGACGAACCGGGGCTCGACGAGGATGCCGTCCTCGGCCGCATCGTGGCCTCCGACGACTGGCGAGGGGTCGTCGAGGAGCTCGACGGCCTCCCCCCGGTCGACCGCGACACCCTTCTTCTCTACGCTGTAGGCGGGTTGAGCTACGCCGAGATCGCGGCCGTCCTGGGCGTGCCCGTGGGGACGGTGCGCTCGCGCATCAACCGGGCTCGGGCCCGGCTCGATCTGGCTCTCGACCGCACCGCGCTGCGGACTGCAGACGTCGGCTGACGGCGCGCCCGCGGCTCAGTCGTCGGAGCCGGCGCCGGCCGCGGCCCGGTCGCGGATCTCCTCGACCACCCCGGGGTCGGCCAGCGTGGTGGTGTCGCCCAGCTCGCGGCCCTCGGCCACGTCGCGGAGGAGCCGGCGCATGATCTTGCCCGAGCGGGTCTTGGGCAGGTCGTCGGTGAAGATGATCGTCTTGGGCCGGCCGATCTTCCCGATCTTCTTGGCCACGTGCTCCCGCAGCTCGCCGCCGACCTCGTCGGAGGTCTCGACCCCGCCCTTGACGGTGACGAAGGCGATGATCGCCTGGCCGGTGGTGTCGTCCTTGGCCCCGACCACGGCGGCCTCGGCCACCTTGGGGTTGTCGACGAGGGCCGACTCGACCTCGGTGGTGGAGATGCGGTGGCCCGACACGTTCATGACGTCGTCGACCCGACCCAGCACCCAGAGGTAGCCGTCGTCGTCGAGCTTGGCCCCGTCGCCGGCGAAGTAGCGGCCCTCGAACCGGCTCCAGTACGTCTCCTGGTAGCGCTCCGGATCGCCGTAGATCCCGCGCAGCATCGACGGCCACGGGCGGGTGAGGGTGAGGTAGCCACCACCCTTGGGCACGACCTTGCCGTCGTTGTCGACCAGCTCGGCACCGATGCCCGGCAGCGGGAAGGTGGCCGACCCGGGCTTGGTGGTCGTGGCGCCCGGGAGCGGCGAGATCATGATGGCGCCGGTCTCGGTCTGCCACCAGGTGTCGACGATCGGGCAGCGCTCGCCGCCGATGTTGAGGTGGTACCAGACCCACGCCTCGGGGTTGATCGGCTCGCCCACCGAGCCGAGGACGCGCAGCGACGAGAGGTCGTGCTTCTCGGGCTCCTCGGTGCCCCACTTCATGAACGTCCGGATGGCGGTGGGGGCGGTGTAGAGGATGGTGACGCCGTACTTCTCGACGATGGCCCAGAAGCGGTCGCGGCCGGGCGTGTCCGGGGTGCCCTCGTACATCACCGACGTGGCCCCGTTGGCCAGGGGCCCGTAGACGATGTAGCTGTGGCCGGTGACCCAGCCGACGTCGGCCGTGCACCAGTAGACGTCGGTCTCGGGGTGGAGGTCGAACACGTACCGGTGGGTGAAGGCCGTCTGGGTGAGGTAGCCGCCGCTCGTGTGCATGATGCCCTTGGGCTTGCCGGTGGTGCCCGACGTGTAGAGCAGGAAGAGGAGGTCCTCGCTGTCCATGGGCTCGGCCGGGCACTCGGTGTCGGCCTGCTCCATCAGGTCGTGGTACCAGTGGTCGCGCCCCTCGGTCATGGCCGTCTCGACGTCGCCACCGCTCCTGGCGATGCGATCGACCACCACGACGGCCTCGACGCTGGTCGTGTCGGCCAGGGCGACGTCGACGGTGGGCTTGAGCAGTCCCGGTTGGCCTCGGCGCCAGCCACCGTCGGCGGTCACGACGACCTTGCACTGGGCGTCGTTGATCCGATCGCTCAGCGAGTCGGCGCTGAAGCCACCGAACACGACCGAGTGGGGCGCGCCGATGCGGGCGCAGGCCAGCACGGCGACCTGCAGCTCGGGGATCATCGGCATGTAGATGGCGACCCGGTCGCCCTTCTCGACGCCGAGCCCCTTCAGGACGTTGGCGAAGCGCTGGACCTCGGCCAGGAGATCGGCGTAGGTGATGGTACGGGTGTCACCCGGCTCGCCCTCCCAGTGGATCGCCACCCGGTCGCCGTGACCGGCGGTGACGTGCCGGTCGAGGCAGTTCTCGCTGACGTTGAGCTGCCCGCCCACGAACCACCGGGCGTTGGGCAGGTCCCACTCGAGGATCGTATTCCAGTCGCGCTGCCAGGTGAGCAGGTCGGCGGCCTGGCGGGCCCAGAACCCCTCGAAGTCGGCCTCGCCCTCGTCGTAGATCTCGGCGTCGGTGACGAGGGCGTCGGCCTTGAAGCCCGCCGGCGGGGGGAACGTGCGGTCCTCGAGGAGGTAGTCCTCGATGGTCGCGCCGCTGTCCGTCGCCTCGTCGCTCATGCTTCCTCCAGGCTCGTGGGGGTGCCGCCGGTCACCCTACCCACGCCCTCCCGCGCGGGCGCCTAGTGGCGAGATGGTGACCGTCTTGCCGGCGTCATGGTCGTCGACTGCGCCCTTGTGGGCCTCGGAGCGTCGTGGCCCATGCGCGCGCTGTTGCCGGCGCCCTGGATGGGCGCCGGCAACAGTTCGAGACTGAGTGATCTCAGCCGTTCAGGTCGTTCAAGTGAAGACGACCGTCATGTTGTTGATGGACAGCACCTTAGTGTTGATCGTAGTGAAGGGCGCCACGCACCCGAAGGCAGACAGAGTGCCAGTACCGTTGATGGTCGCAGTACCGACGATGTTGCCACTCGCATCGATGGTTCCGTTGAGGGTACCAGTGAAGGTAATGGTCGTGACGATCGGGCCACACTGGAGGGAAGTGGCCGTGCAGTCGCCAGTCCGGGCAAAAATCCGCGCAGTATTAGTAGTGGCATTCGTGGAGACACTCCCAGAGATAGTGTAGTTCTGTGGAGTAGTCGGGGGCGGAGTCGTGCCGGAAGGAGTATTAGTGTAAGTACCCGCAGCAGTGGCGACGAGCACGTGAGGATTCGGAGTGCCGAAGTCGAAGGCACCCTGCGGGATGCTCAGGGTGAGATTGCCACCAGTGGCCGTCGTCGAAGTAACCGACAGCACTGAGGGAGTGCACGGAGTAGTGCCTCCCAAGGCAGCCACGATAGTGCCCGCAGTACCACCCAGAGGCACAGTGATAGTGCCACCAGTGATCGTACCGATCTCGTCGGCGGCGCTGGGCGCGGCGAGCAGGAACAGCATCGCAACAGCGGACACAAGGGCCACTGCTGGCTTGGTCATTCTCTTCATTTCCGTAGTCTCCTAGTTCGTCGTAGTGGTGTAGGTCGGCAGATGGTGACCAACGGCCGATCGAGGAAAACGTACAGAGATGACTGTTTCAGCCGGTTTGCGTGGCAGAGGATCGTCCTCCACGAGCCCGGACCCGACTGTTGCCGGCGCCTCAAGGAGCGCCGGCAACAGCTCGAGGCTGAATCTGTCAGCCGTTCAGGTCGCTCAAGTGAAGACGACAGTCATGCTGTTGATAGTGGCCACCCTACCGTTGAGAGCCGTAAAGGGTGCCGCGCAGCCGAAGGCGGACAGAGTGCCAGAACCAGTGATGGTGGCCGTACCGACAACATTGCCATTCGCATCTATGGTGCCGCGGAGGGTGCCAGTGAAAGTGACGGTGGTGACGATGGGACCACACTCCAGAGTGGTGGCAGTGCAGTCTCCAGTCCGGCCATAGATCCTGGCAGTCAAAGTAGTGGCATTCGTGGAGATGCTTCCGCTTATCGTGTAGTCCTGCGGAGTAGTCGGGGGCGGAGTAGTGCCCGCGGGAGTGTTGGTGTAAGTACCCGCTGCAGAAAAGACGAGCACGTGAGAATTCGGAGTGCCGTAGTCGAACGCCCCCTGTGGCATGGACATCTGGATACTGCCATTAGTTTCGGGAGTAGTAGCGTCCGGGGTGATTGTCAGCGTTGACGAGGAGCATGGACCCACAAAGGGGACCACGATAGTGTTCCCAGTGCCACCCATACCCACAGTGATGGTGCCGCCAGTGACCACACCGCTTTCGGCGGCGCTGGGCGCGGCGAGCAGGACCAGCATGGCAACTGCGGTCACGAGCGCCACCGTGGGCTTCGTCAATCTCTTCATCTCATCGTCTCCCTTGCTCGTCGTGGTCATCGTGACAGACAGTGTCCAACGTCGGATCGCGCAAGGATACGGGGGTGACTGTTGCGGCCCGATCGCGCGGCACGCGTTCGGCCCCGGACGCGGCTGTTGCCGGCGCCCCTGGATGGGCGCCGGCAACAGCTCGAGGCTGAAGAGCTCAGCCGTTCAGGTCGCTCAAGTGAAGACGACAGTCATGCTGTTGATCGACATGACCTTAGTGTTGATGGTAGTGAAGGGCGCCACGCACCCGAAGGCGCTCAGAGTGCCAGAACCAGTGATGGTCGCCGTACCGGCGATGTCACCAGTGGCAGAGATAGTGCCGTTGAGAGTGCCAGTGAAAGTGATGGTCGTCACGATCGGGCCACACTGCAGAGTAGTGGCCGTGCAGTCACCAGTACGGGCAAAGATGCGCGCAGTATTAGTAGTGGCATTCGTGGAGACGGACCCGGAGATAGTGTAAGTAGTAGCAGTACCACCACCGGCCGGGCTGTTAGTGTAGGAACCCACCGCAGTAGCGACGAGCACGTGCGGGTTCGGAGTGCCGAAGTCGAACGCCCCCTGCGGGATGCTCATGGTGAGGGTGCCACCAGTAGAGGTGGTCGAGCTGGTCGTCAGGCTCGAGTCCGTGCACGGGCTAGTAGTCGACAGGTCGGCAGTGATCGTGCCCGCAGTACCACCCAGCGGCACAGTAATAGTACCGCCGGTGATGGCACCGGCCTCGTCGGCGGCGCTGGGCGCGGCGAGCAGGAACAGCATCGCGACAGCGGACACAAGGGCCACTGCTGGCTTCGTCATTCTCTTCATTACGGGTTCTCCTATTCATCATGGGGTAGATCGGCAGCTGGTGATCCAGTGACCGATCCCACGAAGGTACGAAGACGACTGTTGCAGTCCGTTCGCGTGGTGAAGACGACTGTTGCAGTCCGTTCGCGTGGTACGGGTTCCGACCATCTGATGTCTCCCTCGTCGACCGCGCTCGGAGTGGTCCCTCGAGCGTGTCGTCCAGACGCGACTGTTGCCGGCGCCCTCGACGAGCGCCGGCAACAGCTTCGAGGCTGAATGGTATCAGCCGTTCATGTCGCTCAGAAGTCGACCGTCATGTTGGTGATAGTCAGCACCCTAGTGTTGATGGTCGAGAAGGGTGCAGCGCAACCGAAGGCGCTCAGAGTGCCCGAGCCATTGATGGTCGCCGTGCCGTCCAGCACTCCATCTGCGTCGATGGTGCCAAGGAAAGTGCTCCCATTGAAAGTGATGGTCGTCCCGATCGGGCCACACTCATTAGTAGTCGTGGGCGTGCAAGTGCCAGTACGAACGAAGATCTTCGCGGTGTTAGTGGCATTCGCGGTGATGCTGCCATTGATGGTGTAGTTCTGCGGAGTAGTCGGGACCGGAGTCGTGCCGGCCGGAGTGTTGGTGTAGGTGCCAACAACAGTGGCGACGAGCACGTGGATAGTATTGCTAGTAGTGGGCCCGAAGTCGAACGCCCCCTGCGGGATGCTCAGGGCGATAGCTCCTCCAGTGGAGGGAGTAGTGGCGTTTGGGGTGACCGTCAGGCTCGAGTCCGTGCAAGGGCTAGTAGTCGACAAGTCGGCAGTGATGGTGCCCGGAGTTCCCAGGGGCACAGTGATGGTGCCGGCAGTGACGGTGCCGGCCTGTGGGGGGAAGGCGGAGGCAGGCGCAGCCAGCAGGAACAGCATGGCAACGGCGGTCGCGAGCGCCGCCGTGGGCTTCGTCATTCTCTTCATTTCGGATCTCCAAGGTTCGTCGTGATGGTGTGTGTAGACCGACAGTTGATGTCCAACGGCCGATCGCGCAAACATACAGAGACGGGTGTCGCGGCCGGCACGCGTGGTCGTCATCGCCATGTCACCCACCACCCCCGGACGCGGCTGTTGCCGGTGCCCGTTCGGGCACCGGCAACAGCCAGGAGCTGAGGGTCAGCCCTTATGTTTCCTCAGGGCAGGTCGAAGGTCAGATTAACGATAGTGATCGTTTTGTTGTTGATGGCCGAGAACGGCGCCGAACAGCCGAAGGCGCCGAGAGTGCCCGAGCCGTTGATGGTGCCGGTGCCGACCAAACCAGTAGTCGTGACAGTACCGGTGAAAGTGCCAGTGAAGGTGATGGTCGTCACGATCGGACCGCACTCCGACATGCCAGCGACACAAGTGTCCGGGGGAGTAGTGGTGGTAGTACGGGCGTGGATCCTCGCAGTAGTAGTACCAGTGGCCGTCGTGGAGATCGCACCCGAGATGGCAAACGTGCCAGTGCCACCAGTGGTTGGGTTCAGGGTGTAAGTGCCGCTCGCCTGTGCAACGAGCACATGCGGGTTCGGAGTGCCGTAGTTGAAGCCGCCCTCCGGGATGCTCAAGGCGATAGAGCCCCCGAAGAAGTCACCTGAGGCAGTGACCGTCGACGCGTCACAGCCAAAAGTAGTAGTGCCAAGAGTGACCGACAGCGCCGGAGTCAGATTCACAGTGATGGTCCCGCCAGTGATCGGGCCCGCGGCGCTGGGCGTAGCCAGCAGGACCAGCATCGCGACAGCGGACACGAGAGCCACTGTCGGCTTCGTCATTCTCTTCATCTCGATGTCTCCTTCTTCGTCTACGTGATGCATATCGGCGGTGGATGACCAACGACCGATCACGCAAATGTACGACGATGACTGTTGCGGCCGGGTCGCGTGGCGCAGGTCTCTCCGGAGTGTTGCTCGGGCCCGGACGCGGCTGTTGCCGGTGCCCAGGGGGCACCGGCAACAGCGAGCTCTGGATGTGACTGAACTATCTCCGGGTGGTGGTCACCCTCAGAAATCGACAGTCATGTTGACAATAGTGATGATCTTGCCGTTGATCGCCGAGAACGGCGCGGCGCAACCAAAGGCACTGAGAGTGCCGGAGGCATTGATGTTGGCAGTACCATCCAGCGGAGTGAGAGTGCCAGTGAAGGTGCTAGTAGTCGAGTTGATGTTGATCGTCGTCGTGATGGGCCCACACTCATTAGTGGCCGTAGCCGTGCAAGTACCAGTACGAGCGAAGATCCGCGCCGTATTAGTAGTTGCGTTCGTCGAAACCGATCCGGCGAGGGAGTAAGTAGTGCCAGTGATCAGAGTCGTCGAGTAAGTGCCGACGGCAGTGGCGACCAGCACGTGTGGGTTCGGAGTGCCGTAGTCGAAGGCACCCTGAGTGATGGACATAGTGATGGCGCCGCTGCCACCGTCGGCAGCCGTGAGAGTCGTCCCACCGCAAGTGCCATTGAGGGGAACGGAAAGGGCCGGAGTCAGGTTCACCCCGACAGTTCCGCCAGTCACGGTTCCAGTGGCGGCGCTGCTCGGCGAGGCCAGCAGGACCAACATGGCGACGGCAGACACCAAGGTCACCGTCGGCTTGATCAATCGCTTCATGGGGATTCTTCCAGTCTTTCAAGGGGATGAGGTAGTCGGCAGCACATGACGAACGACCGACTGCTCGCAGCATGCACCT
>DASVEC010000034.1:0-2122 GCA_036380755.1 Iamia sp.
GGCATCGCACGAGCCCGGGCTGCGCTCGAGGGCGCCCAGGTCGACCTGCACCGGGTCGGCGGCGTCCCACACCACGAAGCCGTGGGCGTCGTAGCGGGCCTCGGCCATGGCCGTCACCGCCAGGTCGACGGTCCGGGTGACGGGGTCGTAGGTGGCGGTGACGCGGACCTGGAGCGGGCAGGCCGTCGACGACGCCTCCACGGTCGGGAGGGTGGCCGCCGACGGGTCGTCGGGTGGGAGTGACGACTCCGTCGGCGGCGCCCCCGCCGGGTCCCCCTGCGCCGGCAGCGATTCCGAGGTCGTCGACGGGGGCGACGAGGCCTCGGAGCCGCTGCCGTCCGTCGGCGCGGTCGGGGACCCACCCGGGCCGGTGGAAGCCGGCCCGAGATCGGGATCTGGGGTGGTGCAGGAGCTGTCGGGCTCGGTGACGGTGGAGCCCACCGGGCCGAGCCCCTCGGACGTGTCGGTCGGGTCGGCGGCGACGTCGACCGGGTCACGGCCGTCGCCCACGGACCCGGCCACCATGGCCCCGCCCAGCAGGGCGACGACGGCGACGGTGGCGGCGCCGGCCACCAGCAGGCGCTGGCGGCGGCGGAGCACGGTGGCCCGCTGCTGCACCCGGACGAGGATCTCGTCGTCAGTGGGCACCGGCGGCCTCCTCCCAGCTGGGGCCCAGGCGGTTCCTGAGGGTCGCGAGGGCACGGGACAGATGGGTCTTGACGGTGTTGGACGACACGCCGAGCGCCGCCGCCACCTCGGCCTCGGGCAGGCCCACCAGGTAGCGCAGGGCGATCACCTCGCGCTGGCGGCGGGGCAGGTCGGCGAGGGCCAGCAGGAGCGCCATCCGCTCGGCCGACGCATCGGTCGCGTCCCCCACCGACTCGGCCGCCCGCTGGACGATCAGGATCCGCTCCCGCCGGCCGCGGGCGCGGACCGAGTCGAGGGCCAGGTTCGACGCCACCCGCACGACCCAGGCGTCACGGTGGGGCAGGTCCCGCACCACGTTCCACCGCACCAGGGCCCGGGCGAAGGCCTCGGCGGCGATGTCGTCGGCCTCGGCCTCGGACCCCACGACCCGCCGGGCGGCGCGCCGGACCCGACCGAGCGTGGCCCGGAACCACTGGTCGAAGTCCTCGTCGACGGGGTGCACTGGGATGTGAACGCCTCAGCCGAGCGGAACGGGTGACATCGCGACCGAACGAGATGTCAGACGTTGCGGCGGTAGCGGCCCCCGACCTCGAACAGGGCGGAGCAGCGACACGGCTCTGCTAGCCCTGACGAAGCCGGCGCTGGAGCCGGCGACCGGCGCGCCCGTTGACGGTGGGAGGCAACTCGCTCGCCAACAGCTCCATCTCGTCCTGGGTCATCGGTCCGCCGAGGAGCACATGAGCCTTCAGGAACGCGACTCCCATGTTGCGGGGTGACCGATCTGGGCCGAACGCTCGCTTCCGCTCCCGTTCGACGAACTCCGCACGACCCCACGTGTCACGGGCTCTCATCTCGTCAGGGGAGCGAGGCCAAGGGAGCTCCGCGAAGGCCCATGCTCCGAACGTTCGCAGTTCCCCCTTGAGCACCTCCGTCCACGCGCTGAAGGCAGCATCGTTCAGCTCTTCGAGGAGCTGGCCCCGTGGTGACCACCCTGCCTGACACATCCATGCCGCGGCCCAGCACGCGCTGAACACCGACTTCTGCCGAGCGGACCGCATCATCTCGAGGAGCCCCCGTCCGAGCGACGCTCCACCGAGTGCTCCCAGAGGCCTTCGCTCGATGGCACACGTATAGGCCAGATCCATGATGGCCAAGGTGCTGTGCTCCCGCTCGGCATGATCGCGACTCGCCACCACCCGATCCGTGAGGTCGCTCACGACTGCCGTCTCATCATCGATGCCGAACTGGGCACGGGAGCTCATCCAGAGCCCCGATGCCCCGCCCCAAAGCAGGGTGTTCTCGGCAGATCGCGACCGACGCCACTGGTCCTCGACGATCTCGGACGTCAGGTCGGCGTACTGGCTCGCGACGAGACCCTGGAGCCCACTCGACCTCAGGCTCGAGGTTCGAGAGCTCTCCAGCAACGTCTGGATCGCACGGGCGGCATCCTCCCGGCGAAGCTTCACGCCATCCT
>DASVEC010000035.1:0-2467 GCA_036380755.1 Iamia sp.
ACCGAACTTGGTGATGTTCACGACGCGACCCATGTAGACGGCGCCGACCTCGGCGGTGGGCGGGTCGAGGATCAGCTTGATCTGACGCTCGGCCTCGGCCACGGCACCACGGTCGGTGGAGCCGATGGCCACGGTGCCGACGGTGCCGTCGTCGTCGACGGAGATGTCGGCGCCGGTCTCGGCCTGGATGGCGTTGATGACCTTGCCCTTCGGACCGATGACCTCGCCGATCTTGTCGATCGGGATCTCGAAGCTGATCATCTTCGGGGCCGTCTCGCCCACATCCGCGCGGGGCTCGGCGATGGTGGCGTTCATGACCTCGAGGATCTGCATCCGGGCCTCACGGGCCTGGTCGAGGGCGGCGGCCAGGACGTCGGCGGGCAGGCCGTCGATCTTGGTGTCGAGCTGGAGGGCGGTGATGAACTCCTCCGTGCCGGCGATCTTGAAGTCCATGTCGCCGAAGGCGTCCTCGGCTCCGAGGATGTCGGTGAGGGTGATGTAGGTGTCGCCCTCCTTGACCAGGCCCATGGCGATGCCGGACACCGGCGCCTTGATCGGCACGCCACCGTCCATCAGCGACAGCGACGACGAGCAGACCGAGCCCATCGAGGTCGAGCCGTTCGAGCTCAGGACCTCGGACACCAGGCGGAGGGCGTAGGGCCACTCCTCCAGCGACGGGACGACCGGCAGCAGGGCCCGCTCGGCGAGCATGCCGTGACCGACCTCGCGGCGCTTGGTGCCGCCCATGCGCCCGGTCTCGCCGTTGGAGTACGGGGGCATGTTGTAGTGGTGCATGTAGCGCTTCTTGGTCTGCAGCGACAGGGTGTCGAGCATCTGGTCCATGCGGGGCATGCCCAGGGTCAGCACGTTGAGGACTTGGGTCTCACCGCGCTGGAAGAGGCCGGTGCCGTGCGCCGTGGGGACCACGCCGACCTGGGCGGTGACCGCCCGCAGGTCGCGGGGGCCACGGCCGTCGATGCGGACGCCCTCCTCGACCAGGCGCTTGCGGATGACCTTCTTGGTGGTCGAGCGCAGGGCGTTGAGGATCTGCTTGGTCTGGCCCTCGAAGGGCTTGCCCTCGCCGGTCAGGTCCTCGAGGATCCGGTCGCGGAGCGAGGTGGTGGCGGCGTTGCGCTCGGTCTTGTCGGCACCGCTGTTGGCGGTGGCGATGTCGGCGGCGTAGGCCTCGAGGGCGGCGGCCTGCTCGTCGCTGTAGTCGAGCTGCGACTCCCACTTCAGGGCGGGGCGCACGCCGGCCTCGGCGACCAGCTCGCGCTGGAGCTTGATCGACTCGCCGATCCAGGTCTTGCACTTCTCGAGCCCGTCGGCGATGACGGCCTCGGTGACCTTGGGGGCGCCGGCCTCGTAGAGGCTCCACGCCTTCTCGGTGCCGTTGCCCTCGACCATCATGATGGCGACGTCGTCGTCACCGACCGAGCGGCCGGCCACGACGAGCTGGAAGGTGGCGTCGTCGAGCTCCTCGAAGGTGGGGTGCGGGACCCAGGTGCCCTCGGTGGAGTAGGCGAGGCGGACGGCGCCGAGCGGGCCGTCGAACGGCAGGCCCGACAGCATCAGGGCGGCGGAGGCGCCGTTGATGGCGATCACGTCGTGCGGGTTGACCTGGTCGGCACCGATGATGGTGGCCACGACCTGGGTCTCGTTGCGGTAGCCGGCGGCGAACGACGGCCGCAGCGGGCGGTCGATCAGGCGGCAGGTCAGGACGGCCTCGTCGCTGGGGCGACCCTCGCGGCGGAAGAACGAGCCGGGGATCTTGCCGACGGCGTAGGCCTTCTCCTCGACGTCGACCGTCAGGGGGAAGAAGTCGATGCCGTCGCGGGTCTTGTCGTCGCCGTTGGCGGTGACGAGGGCCCGGGTGTTGCCGATGCCGGCGACGACGGCGCCTTGGGACTGCGGGGCCAGGACCCCGGTCTCGAAGGTCAGGGTCTTGTCCGTGCCGGAGACCGGCGTGGACACGGTGATGGCGTCAGCCATGGGGTGTCTCCTCTCGAGGCGCTTCCATGCGCCTCGTGTGGTGCACCAGCCCGGTCAGCTCCCAGTCGGCATCCCCCCGGACCCGATTGTCCGAGATGAAGGCGACCGGCAACTGATCCGAGGATCCAGTGCAGGGTTGGGTTGTCAAAAAGGCGACGAGCGGCCGCTGGGCCGCTCATCAGGGGTTCTTATCGGCGCAGGCCGAGCTTGGCGATGATCGCTCGGTACCGCTCGACGTCGTTCTTGGCGACGTAGTCGAGCAGCCGGCGGCGACGACCGACCAACATCAGGAGACCGCGCCGGCTGTGGAAGTCCTTCTTGTGGACCTTCAGGTGCTCGGTGAGGTGGTTGATGCGTTGCGTGAGCAGCGCGATCTGCACCTCGGGCGAGCCGGTGTCGGTGTCGTGGAGGCGGTGCTCCTCGATGACGCCGGGCTTGGCGCGGTCGGTGATCTCGGACATGCGGTGTCTCTCTG
>DASVEC010000036.1:0-7077 GCA_036380755.1 Iamia sp.
CATCCGCCTCCAGGAGCAGGAGGTCGATGCCTTCATCCAGACGTGCCGGATCGAGCCCGGCAGCCTGGAGCACCTCTACCCCGAGGCCGTGGATCAGTCCACGATGGCCAGCTCGGCCATCGAGGCCAGCGGCACGTAGGACGTCCCCTCGCCGTCGCCCAGCCGCAGGGCGGCGACGTCGCGACCCACCGAGCGCAGCTCGCCCGACAGCCCGCTGCCGTCCCGGGCCACCACCAGCACCCGGGGCCGGTCACCGGCGACGGCGGCCACCGCCTCGGCGAAGGCGATGTCGAGGGCGTGGGCCCGCTCGCCACCGCCCGCCGGCTGGCCCTCGGCCCGGATGGCGACGACGGCGTCGAAGGGCACCAGCACGTCGCTCCGTCCCGTCCGCAGGGCCACGAAGTCCTCGCCCACGGCCCGGACCACGCCGCGGTGGCTGCGGCCGGCGACGCCCTGCACCACCACGGTGGCGGCCCGCTCGGCCAGGTCGAGGAGCACGCCGGCGACCACCGCCTCCTCGTCGGCCGCCTGCCGGAGCCAGCGCTCCCGGGCCCGCGACGCGGCGGCGGCGTCGGCTCGCTGCTCGGCCAGCCAGCGCGTGATGTCGCCGACCAGATCCTCGCTCATGGTCAGAACCTAGAGGTCGATGCCCGATCCCCGGCGGTAGCCTGCCTGCCAGGCGTGCCGGATCGGCCGGGCGTCGGGTTCCGGAGGATCGTTGGCGTCCACGCAGGTGAAGATCGAGGTCCCGGGCAACCACCTCATGGCGCCGCTCCTCGGTCCGCACGACGAGCACCTCCGTCTGATCGAGGCCGCCTTCCCCGGCACGCGCGTGATCGTGCGGGGCAACGAGGTCGCCATCGACGGCGACGACGCCGGCGAGGTCGCCCGGCTGGTCGACGAGCTGGTCACGCTGGTCCAGCGGGGCGAGCTGCTCGAGCCGGCCACCCTGGGTCGCACCATCGACATGGTGCGGGCCCACGAGAGCCCGTCGGAGGTGCTCACGTCCGAGGTGCTGCGCGCCGGCCGGGGCAAGAGCGTCAAGCCCAAGTCCGCCGGCCAGAAGCGCTACGTCGACGCCATCGCCGCCAACACGATCACCTTCGGCCTCGGGCCGGCCGGCACCGGCAAGTCGTGGCTGGCCGTGGCCATGGCCGTCCAGGCCCTCCAGGCCAAGCAGGTCGATCGCATCATCCTCACCCGGCCCGCGGTCGAGGCCGGCGAGCGGCTGGGGTTCCTGCCCGGCGACCTCATGGCCAAGGTCGACCCCTACCTCCGCCCGCTCTACGACGCCCTCCACGACATGGTCGGGCTCGAGGGCAGCCAGCGGCTGCTCGAGCGGGGCGCGGTCGAGGTCGCACCCCTCGCCTTCATGCGGGGCCGCACCCTGAACTCGAGCTTCATCATCCTCGACGAGGCCCAGAACACCTCGCCCGAGCAGATGAAGATGTTCCTGACCCGCATCGGCTTCGGCAGCCGGGCGGTCGTCACCGGCGACACCACCCAGGTCGACGTCCAGGGCGGGCGCAGCGGTCTCGACGGGCTGGAGGCCACCCTCGGCGAGATCGAGGGCCTGGCCTTCGTGCACCTCGACCGGCGCGACGTCGTCCGCCACCGCATCGTGGCCGACATCGTCGACGCCTACGACAAGGCGGCGGCCACGTCGTCCCGGCCCGGGCGCCCCGACCGCCGCCGGTGAAGATCGAGGTCGTCCTCACCGACGAGAGCGACGAGGACGTCGACGGGCCGCGCTGGGCCGTGCTCCTGGCGGCCGTGCTGGAGGCCGAGGGGGTCGCCCCCGGCGCCCAGGCCGGTCTCACCTTCGTCACCCCGTCGGCCATGGCCGAGCTCAACCAGGCCCACATGGGCGGGAGCGGACCGACCGACGTGCTCGCCTTCCCCATCGACGGACTCGACGCGGCCGGAGGGCCCTCGCCCGGCATCGTGGGCGACGTGGTCGTCTGTCCCGTCGTCGCCTGGGCCGGCGCCGCCGATCACGCCGGATCCGACGACGACGAGCTCGCCCTCCTGGTGGTCCACGGCGCTCTCCACCTGCTGGGTCACGACCACGCCGAGGACGACGAGCGAGAGGTGATGCAGGGGCGGGAGCAGGCGCTGCTCGCCGCCCACCATGGGGCGCTGGCCGGCGACCCGTGGAAGGGTGAGGCCTGATGCGATCCGGGTTCGTCACGTTCGTCGGGCGACCCAACGTCGGGAAGTCGACCCTGCTCAACCAGATCCTCGGCTCCAAGGTCGCCATCACGTCGGACAAGCCCCAGACCACGCGGTCGCAGGTGCGGGGCGTGCTCCACGCCGTGACGTCGATCGAGGGCGAGGACGTCGACGTGCAGATCGTCTTCGTCGACACCCCTGGCGTCCACAAGCCGCGCACGACCCTGGGCGAGCGGCTCAACGACACCGCCACCGGCGCCCTGGCCGACGTCGACGTGCCCTGCCTGGTCGTCGATGCCACCGCCAAGATCGGCCCGGGCGATCGCTTCGTCGCCGCCCGCGTGGCCAAGACGGGCATCGTGATCCTCAACAAGATCGACGCCGCGACGCAGGACCAGGTGCTGGCCCAGCTGGTGGAGCTCTCGGAGATGGGCTTCTCCGAGTACGTGCCCGTCTCGGCCCGCACCGGCGAGGGCGTCGACGCCCTGCTGAAGATCCTGGTCGCCCGCATGCCCGAGGGCCCGCCCTTCTACCCCGACGACGTGGTGCGGGAGACCTCCGACGAGGTGTGGGTGGCCGAGCTGGTGCGCGAGCAGCTGCTGGCGGTGACCCGGGACGAGGTCCCGCACTCGATCGCCTGCCGGGTGACCGAGTGGGAGGACGACCGGATCCGGGTCGAGATCCTCGTCGAGCGCGACTCGCAGAAGGGCATCGTGATCGGGCACAAGGGCTCGGTCCTCAAGGAGGTCGGGACGCGGGTGCGCCAGCAGCTCCCCGAGGGCACCTTCCTCGAGCTGGCCGTCAAGGTCGAGAAGGACTGGCAGCGTCGCCCCGACAAGCTCAACCGCCTCGGCTTCTAGAGCACCTCGCCGAAGACCTGGTCGGGGTCGTCGGCCTGCTCGACGCCCTTGCTGGCGAACCAGCGGCAGACGTTGGTGACGTCGCGGTGGAGCAGCTCGTAGCCGTTGGTGGAGGCGTGGAGGTCGACGGCCTGGGGGACGTCGATGACCCACACCTGCTCCTCCCACCACAGGAGGTTGTAGGCCGACAGGTCGGCGTGGACCCACCCGGCGGCGGTCATGGTGCGGATCGCATCGATGAGCTGGTCCCAGGCCGTGGCCAGCCGGGGGCGATCGAGCCGGGCCTGGGCCAGGCGGGGAGCGGCGCCGTCGTCGTCGCCCAGGTACTGCTGGAGGACGGAGGTCTGGCGGTCGGTCCCCACCGGGAACGGCACGGCGACGCCGGCGTCCCAGAGGGCGACCAGGACGTCGTGCTCGTGGCCCACCCAGTCGGCCCGCACCACCTCGCGGCCGCGGGCCGTCATCTTGGCCACGGCGCGCCGGTCCCGGCTGTTGCGGATGGCCCGGGACTCCCGGTAGCCGACGTCGTTGCGGAAGGTGGCCGCCTTGGCGAAGCCGAGCTCCTCGAGCTCGCCCTTGTGGGTCACGGTCTTGGGGCGGTAGCGCTTGTCGGCGAGGAGGTGGCGGCGGTCGCCGTCGAGGCTGGTCCGCTCGACGAGGCGGATCTCGGCCTCCTTGCCGGTCTTCAGGGTGCCGAGGTCCTCGTCGACGAAGTCGTCGACGATGAGCCAGTCGGGTCGGGGCATCGTGCTCTCCCGGTTGCAGGTGCGGACGGTGTGGGTCCGCCCGGCCGGGCGCAGCGAGCTAGAGCTGGGGCGCGAGGGCGGGGCGGCGGGCGACTGTCGTGGTCACGGCACACCTCCTCCACTCGGCGGTGCCGCACCCTCGCGCCCCCGCACCACCCCGGCAAGAGGTTTCCGCCAGGAGCGTGCTGGTGTGATGCGACATCGGTCGGGCCCTGGTCTGACGACCTGGACGTGGCCGTCGGGTTCCAGCAACAGGGTGAAGCCGCCTTCGTGGACCTTGTGGTGGTGGTAGCGGCACAACGGCACGAGGTTGGCCATGTCGGTGCGGCCGCGGTCGTTGGTGGGGTCGGGATCCCACTCCTCGACGTGGTGGGCTTCGCACCAGTCGATGGGGGCGTCGCAGCCGGGGAAGGCGCAGTGGCGGGCGTGGCGGAAGCGGAGGGCTCGTCGTTGGGCGCGGTTGGCGAGGCGGATGTCCTTGCCGGCGTCGAGGACCTCGCCTTGGGCGTTGATGACGAGGCGGTGGACATCCGCGCCGCACAGGAGTCGTGAGAGCGAGGCGGGTGGGAGGGGGGTGCCGTCGGCGATCTCGCAGGCGCGGGTGCGCATGTCGGTCTCGTCCTCGATGGGGAGGCTTTGGAGGGTGCGTTCGTCGCAGATGACCTCGACGGAGGGGCGGGGCCGCCCGTGCTTGAGACCGACGCGGCCCTTGCGGGTGAAGATCTGGACGACGGCTTGGCCGCGGCGTTCGGCGGGGGAGAGGCCGTCGTCGGGTCCGAAGATGCCGACGCGGTACATCTCGTCGACCTCGGCGTCGATGGCCGAGCGGACGATGGTGCCGTGCTCGGCATCCATCTCGCCGTCGAGCACGAAGCGCCCGTCGAAGGTCTGCGCCAGCGACACCGCGGCCCGCGGAGCGATCTCGACGATCGGCTCGTCGGGATCGATCGACCCGATCGAGAGCCGCGCCGCCTGCTGCCAGGCTCGCAGGAACCGCCCCGCGTCGATGACCCGCAGGTCGGCGACCTCGTCGACCAGATATGCCTCCTGCTCGGCCACCAGATCGGCCAGCTCAGGGGTGCGGACCTCGACCAGCAGGTCGACCTTGGCCCGCCCCAGCCGCCCCGCGCGGAAGGCGCCTTCGACCACGGGCATGTCACGCAGCGCCCGGGCGAGGTGAACGTCTGCCTGACAGCGGCTGCGCGTCTGGTCCACCCGCGCCGCCAGCCACCCCGCCGTCGTCCGCGCCGCATCGGCCGCAAACAGCATCCGCCGATCGAACGCGTCGGTAGCGGCGATCAGCGCGCCCTCGACCCGCGCCTTGAGCGCGTGCAGCGCGAGCAGGTGCTCGACGATCTCGGCGTCGGCCATCGAGTCCAGCTCGACGTCGAGACGGGTGGAATCCATGCCCAAAAGTGTACCGAACTGGTGTTCGTCTCAAACACCAGAAACCCAAGCTTCTCAAGGGTTTCGGCGCTCAGTCGACGATGTGGCCGGTGATCAACGGGAGATCGGCGTAGGTGTGGATGCCGGGGGTGGCGGCGCAGACGGCGGGGATGGCGTTGACGACGGGGACGCCGGTGATGCGCATGCCGATGGCGTGGATGGCCTCGGGGGTGAGGGTGTGCAGGTCCTGGTCGGGCCAGATGTCGACCTTGGCCCGGATCTGGGGGTCGGCGTCGACCTCGATCACGTAGCCGTGCTCGACCGGCATCTCGGGTTCGAGCGCGCTGCTCATGACCCACCGCTGGGCCAGCTCCACCACCTCCCGGCCGCCGGCGATGCCCGACCAGCGGACGTCGATCCCGGCCACACCACCGGCGGCGATCGGCCGCCCGGGCAGGTCCAGGTCGCGGGGCGCACCGGCGAACGTCACCGCACAGCGCGTCGACTCCACCGTGACGCCGAGGATGCGGGCCAGGACGTCAACGCCGTCGGCGAACACCTTGACCGCCCGCTCCACGTCGGCGGCGTGGCCGGGCGAGCCCATCGGTCGGCCCCACCCGAGGTCATCCATGTTGGAGTCGCCGGCGAACAGGCTGGTGTCGACCGACTCGGTGACCCGCACGTGGCGCACGTCGAGCGACATGCCGGCGAGGACCCCGGCCACGAGCTGCGCGAAGCCGGGGTTCATCCCGCTCCCGAAGAGCGTCGCCCCGCCGGACTCGGCCGCCGACGACAGCGCCTCGACCGAGGTGACCCCGAGCGAGCGCCCCGTCAGCAGCTCCGATGTGGTCACCACGTTCACGCCGGCCCGGAGCAGCGTGCAGACCTCGTCCACGTCGACGTGGAGCGGCGTGTACACGACGCAGTCGGGCTCGAGCGCCAGCAGGTCGGAGACGGACGAGGTCGCGGCCACGCCGACGGGCGAGGACAACCCGCACAACGTTCCCACGTCGACGCCCGCCTTCGCCTCCGACCAGGCGTAGACGCCCACCAGCGAGAGATCGGGCCGGCCCAGGATCGCCCGCACCGTCTGCCGGGCCACGTTGCCCGTCGTCCACTGGATGACCCGGAGCGGAGCGTTCACGCCGGCGGAACGTACTGATCCGACGCGACCCATGCCTCGTGGGCGGCCACCAGCCGGTCCCACATGAGCGAGCGGTCGCCGGAGGGGACGACGCCGAAGCCGTCGGCGAGGAGGGCGAACCAGGACGCCCGGTCCTCGACCACGACGACCGCGGTGCCCGACGCCGACACGACCTTGTGGACGAGGCCGCGGACGCCCTCGGTCGTCGATGCCGTCCGGCGCTGGACGCAGAGGTACTTGACGAAGCCCGACTCGGGCGAGGTCGACAGCCAGGCGTGGCGCTCGGCGAAGGCGTCCATCCCGGTCGGGGCGTCGACGAAGCTCATGCCGGAGAAGTCGCCCCGCGGATCGTGGACGAGGTGCCAGTCGCCCACCGAGGAGGAGGGTTCGAGGGTCAGGGCCAGCGGCGGCTGGGGGACGGGCCCGGCCACCCACGGCACGGGTGCGTGCATGGCGTCGCCCAGCCCGACGTCGACGTACCAGCGGCCGTCGGGGCAGTCGTCGGACGGCAACCCCGAGACCCCGAGGACCAGGTGGTTGGTGAGCATCTCGTCCGAGGGGCCCTCGGGGCCGTGGACGCCGCCCACGTGGAGCGTCACGTCGTACCCGAGGGCGGCCAGCAGCGCGGCCAGGGCGCCGTTGAGGTGGAAGCAGTAGCCGCCCCGACCCGTCGCCGCGATGCGCGCCGCCGAGACCGCCGGGTCGAGACCCCAGGCCGACCCCTCGTGGATCCAGAGCGTCTCCCACGGGATCCGCTCGACGTGGCGCT
>DASVEC010000037.1:0-19900 GCA_036380755.1 Iamia sp.
CGCCGGCCTCGATCGCCCGCCGGGCCGTGTCCGGGGTCCACGCCGGCGGCCCGCACGCGGTGACGAGGAGGTCGGTCACGGCGGCGGCGGGCCCCACGCCCGGGCGCCGGCACGGAGGAGGGCGACGCCCTCGTCGAGGGCGAGGGTGCCGTCGAGGACGAGATCGACGACCTGCTCGCGGACCGACGCGTCGAACAGCAACAGGTCGTCGGACCCGACGGTGACCACCACCCCGCCGTCGAGCAGGCGCCGGAGCCGCCGGCGATCGGCGGCTACATCGCCCCTCAGCACCGCGTTCGATGCCGGCGCGACGTGCAGGACCGTCCCCCGCCGGGCCAGCCACCGCACCGTCTCGGGGTCGCCGGCGGCGGTGATCCCGTGCTGGACGGCATCGAGGTCGAGGACCTCGACCGCCCGCCGCACGCTGGCCGCCGGCCCGTGCTCGCCGACGTGGGCCCGGGTGTGGAGCCCGGCGGCCCGGGCGGTGGCGAACAGGCCGGCGAAGTCCTCGACCGGGCCGGCCAGCTCGTCGCCGGTCAGGTCGACGCCGTCGAAGCCGCCGCCGGCGGCGACGCCGGCCAGCGGGCGGGCGAAGCGCTTCGGCCCGTACTCCCGGCGGAGCCCGGCGAAGAGCCGGACGCCGAGACCCGGGGCGGTCTCGGTGGCCAGGGCCCGGACCCGGTGGGCCAGCGCCGTGGGATCGTCGCCGTACTTCCTGGCGTGGGCCAGCGACAACGTCGCCTCCACCCCGGACACCCCGTCGTCGGCCGCGGCGGCGAAGCCGGCGGCGACGAAGGCCTCGAACCCGGCGACGGTCCGCAGGTGCGGGGTGAGGTGGGTGGTGATGTGGGCCTCGAGCTCGCCCCAGGTCGTCCGGGCGGGGGCCGGCGGGACGCCGGGGATCACTGCGGCCAGCGTCGCCTGCCTTCCGGCCAGCGGGATGTGGGTGTGGAGGTCGTAGGCCGGCTCCCCGGCCAGCCGGGCGGCCACCGCCTCCCGGGTGGTCGCCGTGGCCGTCGGGCCGGGGGCCAGCCGGACGCCGTTCATCGGGGGGCGGGCTCGAGGCGGATCGGCGAGAGGGCCCGGCCGATGAAGGCGGCCGAGGCGACCAGGTCGGCCCGCATCCCCGCCGATGGGTACATCGCCCCGCTCTCCCAGTCGACCCGGTCGGGGGCAGCCACGACACCCGATTCGACCAGCAAGCGGCGGAACACCTGGCGGGCCGAGCAGCCGGCACCGACCGCCAGCCGCACCGTCGGGTCACCGACGCCGTCCCACACCGTCAGGACGTGGTACTCGCCGGTCGCGCGGAGCGCCTCGCGCAGCGGCTCGGCCCGGCCGGTCGGGATCCGCTCGATCGTCCCGCCCGAGCCCTCGACCCCCGCGGCGAGGGCCGGCAGCGGGTCGGCGCCGGGGGCCAGCCCGACCAGGTGGACGTGGGCGTGCTCGGTCGACGCGCACTTGGCCCGGTGGGGCGGGCCGGGGGTGCTCCCGTGCTCGAAGGTCACCACCACCCGGCCGCTGGCGCTCAGCTTGCGCACCAGCCGCTGGGCGACGACGCGCAGGTCGGCGGCGGCCGCCGTCGGCATCAGGGCGGTGGCCGAGACGTGGTCGGGCGGGAGCAGGAGGACGTGGCGGTCGGTCAGCGGGGCGACATCGGCGATCACGGCGACGCCCCGGCGCCGGGACCAGCCCTGCGGCGGCGCCTCGGGCCCGGCGATCACCCGGTAGTCGGGGTGCTCGGGGAGCTCGACGGCCCCACCCCGGCCCACGTCCAACCCGCAGAACCGGCACGGCCAGGCTGGCGCCTCGGGCGGGCCGGTGCGGAGGGCCTCGGCGCTCACGCCGGCGGACCGGGGACGCGCAGCTGGGTCACGGCCCACCGGAGCAGGTAGCGGACCGTGCGACCCGCCACCGCGAAGCCGGTGCGGGCGGCGAAGGTGGGGTCGCTCCCGGCCGCGGCCAGCTCGAGCAGCCGGGCGGTGTGCGACGAGGTGAAGAAGCCCGACCGGCTGGCCCAGGCGTGGAGGTCGGTGACGACCTCCTGGGTCAGCACGGCCTGGTCGACGAGGGCGAGGCCGGCCCCCTCGGCCTGGCGCACGATGTCCTCGCTGAACAGCCGCTGGCGTGGGGCAACCGAGCGGAGGGCCTGCACCTGGGCGTACCAGGCGAAGTCGTGGCGGACGCCATCGGCGACCTTCTGGGCCACGGTGATCGTCCCCCCGGGGGCGACGACCCGGGCCATCTCGCGCAACCCGGTGGCCAACCCGATGTAGTGGAGCCCCGATCGGCACACGGCGGCCGAGAACACACCGGGCCGGAGCGGCAGGGCGGCCCCATCGGCGACGACCCGGTGGCCGACGATGTCGGGTCGGGTCAGCATCGCCAGCTCGAGGTCGAGGCTGTGCCAGCGGGCCGGGCGGTGCTGGGCCAGGGCCCGGGTGAGCGTCCCCGGCCCGGCGGCCAGGTCGAGGGCCCGACGGCCGGGGCCCAGCGTCGGGACCCGGTCGAGGATGGCCGCCACCAGCGCCGGATCGTCGATCCACGCCGTCTCGGCCGGGTAGCTGAGGGCGCGGGCCGAGAAGTAGCCAGCGGGGCTCGCCGCCGGCACCGTCGGGGCGGGGGCGCCGGCCAGGGCGTCGACCGGCTTCACGACCACACCTCGTCGGCGGCGACCAGCGCCGCGACCATCGACAGGTCGGTGACCACCGTCCGCGACACCCACCCGTGCATCCAGTGCTCCCACGCCGACGCCGACGCCTCCGGGGGACCGGTGTCCTCGCCCAGCAGCCCGACCACCGCCTGATCCTTGCCGGTGGCGTACCCCAGCTGCCACGCGACATCCATGCCGTACCGCGGAAGGCCGACGAGCAGCGACGAGCAGCGCTTCTGGAGGTCGATGGCCAGCCTCCGCCCCTCGTAGGTGAGGTCGATCTTCCCCAGCCGGTCCTTGGGGAAGACCAGCCGCTCCCGCACCTCGGGCGCCTGGAGCTGCTCGGCGAACTGCTCGTCGCGGAACGGCACCGCGACCAGCACGTCGCCCCCGGGCAGGTGGTCGAGGGCGGCAGCCGCCTCGGCGACGCGCGGCAGCTCGTCCCAGCCGTGCATGGGGCAGTCGTCGTACAGGTGCCGCTTGACGATCCGCTCCTCGGACGCGGCCCGCCCACCGTCGCTCCAGCCGATGACGGGCACGTCCATGGCATCGGCGTACCCGAGCTTCCAGGCGCAGTCCAGGCCGTACTGCCGAAGGTTCACGATCATGACGTCCGCCGCTTCGATGGCGTCCATCACCGCCCGGCGGATGACGGGCTGCGGCTCGCGCTGGTGCTCGAAGACGATCTGGTCGGGGCGGGTGACGGTCGCGCCGGCGGCGGTCAGCGTCTCCTCCAGCAGGTCGGTCTCGGTCGGCCGGGCCATCCGGACGGCGAGGAAGACGTTGCGGGCCTTGCGCTTCTTCCCGCGGCCGGCCCCCGACCGGGGAGGGACCGCCTGCATCTCGCCGGTGCGATCGATGTCGTGGAGGACCTCACCGAGGGGCTCGGTGCGGATCTCGTCGGGCTTGTCCACGGCGACCAGCCGGACGTCCTCACCCTCGACGATGGCCGAGCTCTCGCCCCACCCCGAGCTCGGCGGCGCCTGGAGCATCCGCCGGGCCAGCCGGTCGAGGCAGCGCTGCGCCGGTCGGTCGTCGAGCCGGGCCCCCCGGAGCGGGAGGCGCTCGACGGACGTGCACCGCTCGGCGAAGGTGAGCGAGAACGGCGGGGTCCCCCGGACGACGTGCGAGCCGTCCCCGGCCACGTGGTACAGCCCGAACAGCACCTGGACGACCTCGAACTCCTCTCGGGGGAGCTGCGACAGCGCCTCCTGTCGGCGGACGGCGAGGCGCTGCTGGATGACGGTGAGGTCGGTGGCGGCGATGCCCAGCAGGGCGGCGGCCTCCCGCAGCACCTCCTCGTCGGCGGGGGTCATCGCCGAGGTGCCGTCGTCGGCCATGACGGTCAGGGCCCGCACCAGCGGGTGGTCGTCGAAGCGGTCGAGGTCGGCCATGAGCGACTGGGCCAGCGCCACGGCCGTGGCGCGGCCCAGGTCGTAGGTGTTCCGCTCGCCCCGGGCCAGCTGCTTGGCCCGGTCCCTGGCGCTCAGGTCCTGGACCAGCGCCAACGTGGCATAGGCGAGCTGGTCGTCGGTCTCGGCCCAGCTGCTGTCGGCCTCGAGACGGGCCCGCATCCGCTTCCGGAGCGCCCGCTTGAGCCGGGGGGCGCTGGTGGGCAGGTCGCGCAGCTCGGCGACCACCACGCCGCCGGCCTCCAGCTCGGCCACGATCGCCGGCATGTCGGCGATCTTGGCGCCACCCAGGAACCGACCGCCCAGCGTCAGGACCATCAACGTGACGAGGCCTTCCGGCGGATCTCCCCTCCCCATGGGGTCACGGTAGCAACGCCGTCCGGTAGGGTCGGACGGCTGCACCCCCGACGGGCCGTCGAGGCGCCACTCGGCCGCCACTCCCACGCCACTCAGGCACCCGATCCGTCCGCAGCGGGGGGCGAGTGGCGACCGGCGCAGGAGCAGTGCGAGAACCCGCGCTGGCGGCCCCGCAAGAGCGCCACTGGAGCTGTTCCCAGGGAGGGGCGATCCGGCGACGATGGTGACACCACCACAGCCAGGAGCCCGATCACGATGACGCTCGTCCTCGCCTCTCCCCCCGACCCGATCGATCCGCCGACCAACCCGGGCCTCGCCGCCGCCGCCGCGGCCTCGGCCGGGGTGCTCGCCGCCCGGCGCTTCCTGACCGACCGCTCCTCGGGCGGCGTCAGCATCCGCAAGACCTCCCACATGGGCAGCCCGGCCGCCCCGGCCGACTCCCGCACCCACCAGGCCGTCGAGCGGGTGCTCTACCGCATCTTCCCCGACGTCGTCATCATCGGCGAGGAGGTCGACCGCGAGGGCTACATCGGCGAGGACACCGTCCTCGCCCTCCTCGACCCGATCGACGGCACCGACCCCGGTCGGGGCAAGCTGAGCGACTTCTCCTCGGTGGTCATCCTCTACCGGCTGGTGGCCGGGCACCTCGTCCCGTGGGCGGCGGCCATCGCCGGGAGCGACCTGCGGGTCTCGTGCGTCGACGACGAGGGCACCATCGGCTGCCACGACATCGTGAGCGGGCTGCCGGTCGACCTGTTCGTGCTCGATCCGAACACCCCAGGCGACCGCTACGTCGCCTACGTGGGGTCCAAGGAGAAGCACCACTGGATGCTGCCGGAGATCAGCGAGATCTGCGGCGGTGCCGTGATCTTCAACACCGGGGGCAGCCCCACGATCAGCGGGCTGCTCGTCGGCGAGCTGGCGGCCTCGCTGGCCCTCAGCCCCCAGACGCCGTGGGACGCCGCCCACCTGCTGATCGGTCGTCACGCCGGGCTGCCGGCGGTCCTGATCGCCGAGCCCGACTTCCTGCTCACCGTCGACGAGGTGGTCGAGCTGTTCACCGACCCGCCGATGCAGGTGGAGGTGGCCGAGGAGAAGAAGGTGATCCCCCCGTTCGTGATCGGCCACGACCCGGCCTACGTCACCTCCGTCGCCCGCGGCCTGCGCGGGTCCCGCCTGGTCAAGGGCATCTAGGTCCCCACCCCTGGTCGCCTCCGCACCGGGCGGGCGTGCTGGTCGCATCCGGCTCGCGCGTGCGTTGCCGGGGCGAAGCTGATCAGCGGCCCGCGCGGGGGCGCGGGGCGACGTTCGGGGTGGAAGAAGGGGGGCTAGCGGCCGCTACTGCGGCGGCCACCGCCGGAGCGGGCGCCGGCCGGACGGCCCTTGCCGCCACCGGAGGGGCGACCCTGGCCACCGCCACCGGCACCGGCACCACCGGCGCGGCGGGGCTGACCGGAGTGGTCCAGCTTGGCACCGCTCTTGCGGGGCTTGCGGGCCTTGTGGGGACGACCGCCGTTGGGGCCGCCGGAACGGGGCTTGCCCCCGCCGGGACGGCCTCCGCCGCGGGGCGCACCGTGCTCGGGACGCTCCTCGACCGGCTTGGGGGCCGGGCGGGTCGGCGTCGGGGCCGGGCGGCCGAGCGACGCCACGTCGGGGGCGACGGCCTGGGCCGGGTGACCGGCCTTGCCCATCATCTTGGCCACGTCACGGGCCTCGGCCCGCGGGGTCAAGGTGACGACGATGCCCTCGGCCCCGGCGCGGCCGGTGCGGCCCGAGCGGTGGACGAAGTCCTTGCTGTCCGGCGGGGCGTCGAAGTGGACGACGCAGGCCACGCCGTCGACGTGGATGCCGCGGGCGGCGACGTCGGTGGCGACGAGGGCCTGGGCCCGGGCCGACGTGAAGTCCTTCAGGGCCCGCTCGCGCTGGCCCTGCGACCGGTTGCCGTGGATGGCGACGGCGTCGACACCGAGCTTGCCCAGCTGGCGGGCGATGCGGTCGGCGCCGTGCTTGGTCCGGCTGAACACGATGGCGGGCCAGTGGGCCTTGACGATGTCGGCGGTGAGGCCGACCTTCTGGTCGCGCTCGGCGGTCCAGAGGACGTGGCGGTTGACCGGCTCGTCGATGTCCTTCTCGATCCCGTGGCGCACCGGGTTCTTCTGATACCGCTTGATCAGGACGTCGACGTCGCCGTCGAGGGTGGCCGAGAACAGGAGCGTCTGGCGGTCGGGCATCACCTGGTCGAGGAGACGCTTGACCTCGGGGAGGAAGCCCATGTCGGCCATGCGGTCGGCCTCGTCGAGCACGACGAAGTTGACCCGGTCGAGCCGGACGTGGCCCTGCTGGATCAGGTCGGCGAGCCGGCCGGGGCAGGCGACGAGGACGTCGACGCCGCCGCGGAGCGCCTTGATCTGGGCGCCCATGCCGACGCCGCCGTAGACGGCGTGGACGCTACGGCCGAACGGCTTGAGCAGCGGGATCAGCTCGTCACGGACCTGGGCGGCCAGCTCGCGGGTGGGGACCAGGACGAGAGCCTTGGGCCGCTTGGGCGAGGCGTTGGTGACCCGGACGGCCATCGGGATGCCGAAGGCGAGGGTCTTGCCCGAGCCGGTGGGGGCCCGTCCGCAGACGTCCTTGCCGGCGAGGGTGTCGGGCAGCGTGGCCGCCTGGATGGGGAACGGCTCTTCGATGCCGCGCTCGTAGAGGACGCGGGTCAGCTGGCCGGGGACGCCGAGGGCGCCGAAGGTGGGGGGCACGAATGCTCCTGTGGTCGACCTCGCCGTCGTTGGCGAGGGGCCGCAGCGAGCCGGGGTTCGAGACTGTCGGGCCGGTTCGAGAGGCGGGAATCGCCGTCGGGCTGCGCACCGGGACAGCGGCACTCGAGGTGCCGAAGCGGCCACCGTACCGGGTCGCCGGCCCCGATCGCGCATCCGTTCGCTGAGCCATCGGGCACACCCCCTGGTCAGGCGGGTGCGCTCGCTCCGGCGTGGTGGGCCACCAGCTGGTCCCAGCCGGCGGGCGAGAGGGCGTAGCCGGCGACCGAGCCGCCCGAGAACCAGCGCCAGGCCGAGGGGCGGGCCAGGCAGACGGCCACGACCGACGCCACCGGGGCGATGGTCCGCCAGTCGCCGCCGGCCGGCGTGAGCTCCTCCCGGCTGGCGGCGTAGGCGCCCCGGCGGCGGACGGCGTCGTGGACCTGGCGGGCCACCGCCCGCCTCCCCTCCCCGCGCTGGGCCGGGCCCAGGGCGGCCAGCAGCAGCTGGTGCGTCTCGACGCCGGGCGTCGAGACGGGCTGGAGGGCGGGGCGGTCGAAGGCGGCCTCGACCAGCGCGCCCACCAGGTCGACCCCGCTGGCGGCCGCGTTGGCCGGCTCGACCAGCCGGGGGTTCACGTCGATCACCACCGGCCCCGTCGGCGTCAGGATCACGTCGGCGCACAGGGCTCCGTGCCAGTCGAGCGCGGCACCCAGCCGGGCCAGCACGTCGACCACGTCGGGGCGGTCGAGGCTGCGCTTGCGCGCCGCGCCCCCGCCGGCGCCCTCGAGCACCCGCTCGTTCACGTGGGCGGCCACCAGCTCGCCCCGGCACCACACCGTCTGCACCATGGCGAGGGGGCCCGGCGCCGGCTCCTGCAGCACGAGGGTCGGGGCATCGGGAGCGAAGGCCGCCAGCTCCGCCGCCGACGAGCAGCGGGCCACACCCGTGGAGGCGGTGGCCACCGGGAGCTTGGCGAAGACGGGGAAGCGGTCCCACGCCGCCCGCTCCTCGGGGGAGGACACGACCGTCGTGGGCGGCTGCGCGATCCCCAGCCGGTCGAGGGTGGCCGTGGCCGTCGCCTTGTCCTGCACCGCGGCCAGGGCCGGGAAGTCCGGCACCGCGGTGCGGACGCCGGCCGCGGCCACCCGATCGGCTGCCGCGCTCAGCGCCGCGGCCTGCTCCTGGGTGGGCACCAGCACGTCGTAGCCCTCGTCGACCGCCACCCGCAGGGCGACGTCGAGCCAGGCTCGCGGGTCGGACCCGTAGCGGGGGCAGGCGTGCCGGCGGCGCACCGAGCGGGTCCAGCTCGTGAGCACCCACCGGTCGTCGGACAGGACCCCGACGTCATGGCCCGCCCCCGCGAGGAGGCCGGCCGCCTGACGGGAGGCGAGGCTCGAGCCGTCGCTGAGGAGGAGACGCATCCGGTTAGTGTACGCCATAAGTTTATGACGTCAACCTCGGTGCGCGAGACTGCCTCCGTGGCTCGCCCCCGTCTCATCGACCGTGCCGCCGTCCTCGACGCCGCCCTGGCCGTGGCCGACGAGGGCGGGATCGACGCCGTGACCATGGCGGCCGTCGGTCGCCGCCTCGGCGTCTCGGCCATGGCCCTGTACCGCCACGTCGAGGACAAGGCCGACCTCCTCGACGGGCTGGTCGAGCGTCTGCTCGACGAGGTGCCCGTCCCGGCCGCGGCGCTCGACCCCGAGGCGCGGCTCGCCGCCCTGGGCCGGGGCATCCGCGACACCGCCCTCCGCCACCCCCACGTCTTCCCGCTGCTGCTGGCCCGTCCGGCCACCACCCCCGACGCTCGTCGGCGCCGGGACCTCGTCGTCGCCCTGCTGCAGGAGCTGGGCGTGCCCGAGGCCGACGCCGCCCGGGTCGAGCGCCTGATCAGCACCATGGTCCTCGGCTTCGCCGCCAGCGAGGCCGCCGGGCGCTTCGCCCACCACCCGCCCGAGGTGGTCGAGGGCGACTGGGCCGCCCTGCAGGAGATCGTGCGGACGACGATCAGCCGGCGCTGATCAGGCCCAGGTTCATCACGAAGAGCAGGACCCCGGCGGTGGTGCCCAGCACGTGCCACATCTCGTGGTAGCCGAACCAGGTCGGCGAGAGACGGGGCTTGCCGGCGGCGAAGAGGGCGGCGCCGACGGTGTAGAGGACGCCGGCCGTGACCATCAGGGCGAGAGCGCCGGGATGGGCCAGGAAGGCGGGCAGGGCCAGCATCCCGGCCCAGCCGAGGATGATGTAGAGGGCGCCGCCCAGCTTCTTCAGCCGGTCGAAGGCCACCAGCTTGATCACCACTCCGGTGGCGGCACCGGCCCACATGAGGCCGAGGAGGGCGGCCCGGGCCCAGCCGTCCATGAGCAGGATCAGCGCCGGCGTGGCGCTGCCGGCGATGAGCAGGTAGATCATCGAGTGGTCGGCCCGCTGCATGATCCGCCGGGCCCGCTGGGTGCGGGCGAAGCAGTGGTAGGTGCCGCTCGTCGCGTACAGCAGCAGCGCCGAGATGCCGTAGACCCAGGCCGCCACGGTGGCCTCGGTGCTCTCGGCCGCCCGGACCAGCCACACCAAGCCGCCGATGGAGACGATGGCGGCCAGGAGGTGGAGGCGGCCCCGCAGCTTGGGGCGCTCGAGGACGGCCTTGATCTGGCTGACGGCCTCGTCGACGGTCTCCGCGATCTGGCTCATGGCCTCGTCGACGGTCTCCACGGGTGCTCACCTCCTCGGGCGGGACTCCCCGGACCCTGTCGGTCGACACGATCCCGGTATGAGGTCGACCGTACCGGTCCGACCCCCCACCGCCCAGGGCGGGGTGACCCCTGACCGCACCGTCGCGTTACGGTGGTCGCCGATGTTGCTCGTGCTGCTCGCCCTGCTCGTGGCGCTCGCCGCCGCGACCCGGTCCACCTGGAGCCCGTGCGGGCTCTCGATGCTCTCGACCATCACGCCGATGGCCGAGCAGTCCCGGGGCCACCGCTACGGCGTGACCGCCACCTGGTTCATCCTCGGTGCCGGGCTCGGCGGGCTCACCCTCGGCGGCGCCGCCGCCCTGCTGGCCGCCGGCCTGGCCGCGCTCGACCTCTCGACCACCGCCACCTTCGGCGCCGCCGCCGTGCTCGCCGCGGCCGCCGCCATGATCGATGCCGGCACCTTCGGCCGCCGGCCCCCGTTCTTCCGCCGCCAGGTCGACGACGCCTGGCTCGCCACCTACCGCGCCTGGGTCTACGGCGGGGGCTTCGGCTGGCAGATCGGTGTCGGCCTGGCCACCTACATCATGACGGCCGGGGTGGTCCTCACCGCCCTGCTCGCCGTGCTCACCGCCTCGCCCGCCCAGGCCGTCGCCATCGGCGTGATCTTCGGTCTGGCCCGGGGCCTCGTGGTCCTCCTCGGGGCCCGCATCACCTCGCCCGGCGCCCTCGGTGCCGTCCACCAGCGCCTCGACGCCCTGGAGGCGCCGGTCCGCTGGGCCGTCGTCGGTGTGCAGGTCGCCGTGGCCGTCCTCGCCGGCATCGTGGCCTGGGGTCCGATGGCCGCCCTCGCCGTCGTCGTCGCCTGCGCCGTCGCCCTCGCCGCCCGTCTCCCCCTCGGCCTGCGCGACCCCGCCCCGTCGAACCAGGGCGTCTAGTAGCCGAGGTGCTCGTGGCCGTGGAGGCCGACGGGCACGCCGCCGGTGCGGCCGTTGCGGAGCCACTGCTCGGTCGAGGTCCGGGCGTCGGCGATCAGCTGGGCCGAGCGGCTGAAGTCGGTCGGGGCCACCTTGACCGGGCACAGCGGCGGCACGACCCGGATGTCGGCCCGGTCGCCGTAGACCTCGATGTCGTGGGCGAGACGGCGCTGGACGAGCACGTTGAGGCCCTGGAGGGCCATGCCCAGCGCTGATCGGGGCGGCTCGGCCAGGGCGCAGGAGTAGCCGGCGGGCAGAACCCAGACGACGTCGGCGCCGAGGGTGATGGCGTGGGAGATGGGCGCGTTGTCGACGACCCCGCCGTCCATGAACGTCCGGCCGCCCAGCTCGACCGGCGGGAAGATGCCGGGGATCGCCGCGCTGGCCAGCACCGACTCGACCGCCGGGCCCCGGGACAGCGGCACGTCGGCCGAGGTGCACACGTCGACGGCCACCACCGTGACCGGCACCGGGGCCTCCTCCAGCAGGCGGTAGGGCAGGTGGGTCCGGACCAGCCGGCCCAGGGCGACCGGCGACACCAGCCCCTGCTCCCGCCCGCCGGCGGTGCGCAGGCTGCGCAGCGGCATGGTCGGGAAGACCTCCTGGCGCCGCAGGCGCGACCACACCCCGGCCAGGGCCTGCGCCCCTCCCCCACCCGGCCGCCCGGCCATGAAGGTGGCGTTGACGGCACCGACCGAGGTCCCGACGTAGAGGTCGGCGTGCACGCCGGCCTCCTCCAGCGCCAGCAGCATGCCGACCTGGATGGCCCCGAGGTTCGCTCCCCCGGTCAGCACGAACGCCGTGGTCACGCCCGGAGCCTGCCACCACTGCTCCGCGTGCGTCGCGGATTGGAACGCGTTCTAGTGTGGGTCCCGTGACCGATCTCGATGGCCTGGACCTCACGAGCCCCGACCTCTACGCCGAGCGGGTCCCGCTCGAGGAGTTCGCCCTGCTCCGGCGCACCGCCCCGGTGTGGTGGAACGCCCAGACCGTCGAGGGGTCGGGGTTCTCCGACGGCGGCTTCTGGGTGCTGTCCCGCCACGCCGACGTCAAGGAGGTGTCGTGCGCCCGCGACGGCTGGTCGGCGGCCGAGAACGGCTCGATCGTCGCCTTCGAGGGCCAGCGCATCGAGGACTCGATCGACATGCAGCGGCTCCTGCTGCTCAACATGGACCCGCCGCACCACACCGAGGTGCGGGGCGTGATCAACAAGGGCTGCTTCACCCCGCGCGCCATCGCCAAGCTGGAGGACGGCCTGCGCGAGCGGGCCCACCTGATCGTCGAGCAGGCGGTGGCCCGGGGCGAGGGCAACTTCGTCACCGACATGGCCGCCGAGCTCCCGCTCCAGGCCCTGGCCGACGTCGTCGGCTTCCCGCAGGAGGACCGGGCCAAGATCTTCGACTGGTCGAACCAGATGATCGGGGCCACCGACCCCGACTTCACCGGCGATCCCCTCGTCGCCGCCACCGAGCTCCTGGCCTACGGCTACACGCTGGGCGAGGAGCGCCGGACCTGTCCGATGGACGACGTCGTCACCCGTCTGGTCCAGGCCGACTCGCCCGACGGCGCCCTCAGCTCGGAGGAGTTCGGCTGGTTCATCATGATCCTGGCCGTCGCCGGCAACGAGACCACCCGCAACGCCATCACCCACGGCATGCAGGCCTTCTTCGACCACCCCGACCAGTGGGAGCTGTTCAAGGAGCAGCGCCCCGCCACCGCGGCCGACGAGATCGTCCGCTGGGCCACGCCCGTCGTGTCCTTCCAGCGCACCGCCACCGAGGACCACGTCGTCGGTGGCCAGGAGATCAAGAAGGGCGAGCGGGTCGGGCTCTTCTACGGCTCGGCCAACCGCGACGAGGACGTCTTCACCGATCCGGACCGGTTCGACATCACCCGCGACCCGAACCCGCACGTCGGCTTCGGGGGCGGCGGCGCCCACTTCTGCATCGGGGCCAACCTGGCCCGCATGGAGATCAACCTGATCTTCGAGGCCATCGCCGACCTGGCCCCCGGCATTTCCCCGCTGGGTCCCCCCAAGCGTCTCCGCATGGGCTGGCTCAACGGCGTCAAGGACCTCCCCGTCCGCTACTCCTGAGGGCGGCCAGGACCTCCCGGTCGGTCGTCTGGCGGAAGTCGTCGTACCACTCGCCGACGGCGTTGAGGTCCGGCCGCACGAGCGGGCACACCACGTCGTCGGCGATGGTGCGCAACCGCTCGATCGTGGACGGCGGACCCACGGGCACGGCCAGGACGAGCGTGCGTGGCCCTCGGGCCCGGACGGCGCGCAGGGCGGCCTCGGCCGTCGCCCCCGTGGCCAGCCCGTCGTCGACCACGATCACGGCGCGCCCGGCGACGTCGGGCGGCGGGCCGGGCCCGCGGTAGGCCTCGACCCGGCGGAGGAGCTCGGCCCGCTCGGCCGCGACCGTCCCCTCGATCGACTCGAGGTCGGGGTGGCGGTGGCCCACGGCCTCGCCCCAGACGACGTGATCGTCGCCCTCGGCGATGGCGCCCAGGGCCAGCTCGGGCCGGTACGGGGCGCCCACCTTGCGCACGACCAGCACGTCGAGCACCGCACCCAGGGCCCGGGCCACGGGGGCCGCCACCGGCACCCCACCCCGCGGCAGCGCCAGCACCAGCGGATCGACCCAGTCCTGCCCGGCCAGCTCGAGGGCCAGCACCTCCCCCGCATCCGTCCGGTCGCGGTACCTCACGCCCCCGGCCTACCCCACCCACCCGAACTTTGAGCGCCTCACCTCGAATACCGATGTCAGGCGCTCAAAGTTCAGGGGTTCAGGACGACCCGACCAGGCTGAGACCGGCGGCGCGGCGCAGGGCGTCGTTGGCGTCGGCGGGCAGCTCGCCGAGGGGCTCGGCCAGCTCGGCGACGGTGGGCCCGAACTCGGCGGCCAGCGGGGCCAGGGCGTCGAGGTCGAAGTCGTAGAGGGCGGCGGCGTTGGCGGCGAGCATCCGGTGGATCTCGGCCGGGTCGAGCTGGTGGACCAGGGCCCGCAGCCCCTCCCGGGAGTACGGGTGGGTGCCCTCGTCGTGGGGGTAGTCGCTGCCCCACATGAACCGATCGGGCCCGAGGACCGTCCGGGCCTCGATGTCGGCCGGCGCCGGCTGGCTCACGCCCATCCACACGTTCTGCTGGACGTACTCGGTGGCCGAGCGGGGCAGGACGTGCTCGGCGCCGTAGCGGATCTCGCCGGTGGCCCCCGTGTCGCGGATCGAGGCGAGGGTGGCGTCGAGCCGCTTCAGCAACGGCGGCAGCCACGACGCGCCCGTCTCGGTGAAGACCATCTTGAAGCCGGGGTGACGCTCGAACACACCCGACAGGAGCAGCTGCACCAGCGGGCGCTGCGAGTAGAAGGGCACCTCGGTGATGTACATGAGCATCGACACCGGGTGGGGCCCGTAGTCGGGGGCGCCGGTGCCGCCGTGGACGTTGACCGGCAGCTCGAGCTCCTCCAGCTCGGCCCACAGCGGCTCGTAGGCCGGGTCGTGCAGCGGGCGCACCCAGGTGCAGTCGGGCGGGACGTTGGGCAGCAGCACGCCGCCCCGCAGCCCGTGCTCCTTGATCCAGCGGGCGTCCTCGATGGCGTGGTCGATGTCGTTGACGAAGATCTGGCCGATGCCGGCCCGGCGCTCGGGGAAGCGACCGCACCACTCCTCCAGCCAGCGGTTGTGGGCCTGGATGCCGGCCCGCCGGTGCTCGTAGTCGTCGGGCTCGGGCGGCGCCGCGAAGAGGACGAACGACGGGAAGAACGGCGGCACCGTGTTGGGGAAGACGACCTCCGCCACCACGCCGTCGTCCTCCTGCTGGCCGTTGCGCATCTCGTCGTCCCAGTTGCGCAGCTTGCGGGTGTCGCCCAGGTCGCGGAACGGGTTGCGGTACTCGCCCCGCCAGGCGTCGAAGTCGTCCCGGAAGGCCGGGTCGAGGAACTCCCGGTACTGGGAGTGGCTGCCGCCGGCGTGGCAGTCGGCCGAGATCAGGGTGTAGCGGTCGTCGGGTGAGGTCGGCACCATCCGTCCACTATCCCGCGTCGGCGGTGACCTCGTCGCGGAGCTGGCGCTTGAGGATCTTGCCGGCGGCGTTCCGGGGCAGCTGCTGGTCGACCACCACGACCTTGCTCGGGACCTTGAACGGCGTCAGCCGCTCGCCCACGAACCCGCGCAGCTCGTCGACGTCCAACGCCATGCCCGCCTTGGGCAGCACCGCCACCGCGACCTCCTCGCCCAACCGCTCGTGGGGGACGCCGAACACGGCGGCCTCGTACACCGCCGGGTGCTCGTAGATCGCCGCCTCGACCTCGGCGCACGAGACGTTCTCGCCGGCCCGCAGGACGAGGTCCTTGGCCCGGTCCTCGACGTAGACGAAGCCCTCGGCGTCGATCCGGCCCACGTCGCCGGTGCGGAGCCAGCCGTCGACGATCGCCTCGGCGGTGGCGTCGGGCCGGTTCCAGTAGCCCCGGATCACCATCGGGCCCTTGAACCAGATCTCGCCCTGCTCGCCGGTGGGCAGCGGGTTGCCGTCGGGGTCGCGCACCTCGACCAGCAGCGTCGGCAGCGAGCGCCCGGTGCTGGTGGGGTGGGTCACGTAGTCCTCGCCCGAGTTCTGGGGCCCGAAGGCGTTGGTCTCGGTCATGCCGTAGCCGATCGACGGCCGGCCCCGGCGGAACCCCTCGTCGACCCGCTTGACGAGGGCGGGCGGGGCCGGCGCGCCCCCGCCGCCCACGCTGACCAGGCTCGACGTGTCGAACTCGGCGAACCGGGGACACTCCATCAGGTCCCACGACTGGGTGGGGACGCCGACGAAGTTGGTGACCCGCTCCCGCTCGATCAGCTCGAGGGCCCGCTCGGGATCCCACTTGTACATGATCACCAGGGGGATGCCGGCCAGGGCGCACGAGAGCATCACGGCGACGCCGCCGGTGACGTGGAAGAGGGGCACGACGAGGATGAAGACCGGCGGCGTCTCGGCCGCCACCTTGGCCTCCTCGGGGCGGCGCAGCCGCTGCACCTGCGACCGGCAGGCGAACGACATGAGCGACTGGGTGACCGCCCGGTGGGTGGACACCGCTCCCTTGGGCCGGCCGGTGGTGCCCGACGTGTAGAGGATGGTGGCGTCGTCGCCGGGGCTGATCTCGACGGCGGGGAGCTCGGCCCCCACGACCACCACGTCCTCCCAGCGGTCGACGCCCTCGGGGACGGGCCCGTCGGCCGGCAGGCGCACGCCGATGGTGGCGACGCCGAGCCGGGCGCACGCGGCGCGGGTGCGCCCGATCCGCTCGGGATCGGCGACGAGGACCGAGGTGCCCGAGTCGTCGAGCCCGAAGTCGAGCTCGTCCTCGGTCCACCACCCGTTGAGCGACACGCTGACGGCGCCGACCGAGGTGATGGCGGCGAAGGCGATGATCCACTCGGGGAGGTTGCGCATGGCGATGGCGACCCGATCGCCCCGCTGCACGCCGTACCGCCCGACCAGGGCGGCGCCGAGGGCGGCCACCTCGTCGGCGACCTCGGCGAAGGAGCGGCGCTCGTCCTCGTAGACGAGGAACAGGGAGTCGCCCCGGGCCGGCCACAGGGCGAAGAGGTCGCGCAGCGTGGGTGGCGCGGCGGTGAACACCGTGTGGGTCACACCGTCGATCTCCTCCTCGCCCAGGCCGAAGCGGGGGTCGGCGGTGACCGCGGCGATGGCCTCGTCCCAGGTCAGGGCGGGCGCTTCGGCGGTGGTCGGGCCAGAGGCAGGAGAGGGGGTCGTCGCCATCGGGCGTCACCCTGCCACGCGCGCACCGGCGCCGGGGGGAGGACGGGACCGGACGGCCGGTCCGGAGCAGTACCGTCCTGGGTGCCGGCGCCGTCACCCCCCGTAACGGGCCGATCGACCCATGGACGAGACCCGCTCATCCGCCGATGAACCCCAGGTGAGGCCCCTCTCGTCGTACTCCGCGCCCTCGACCCCCGTCGACGTGTGGGGGGAGCCCGACGCCCTCGCCGTGCTCGAGTCGCTGCCCGACCCGGTGATCGTCATCGACTCCGACCTTCGCCTGACCTTCGGCAACCACCGGGCCGTGACGACCTTCGGCCTCTCGGTCGAGGAGGGCCGGGGCCGGTCGATCATCGAGTTCATCCACCCCGACGACCTGGTGACCGCGGCGGCGTCGCTGGAGACTGTCCAGGACAAGGACCTGGGCACGAGCGTCGAGATCCGGGTCCGCCACGCCGATGGCCACTGGATCCCGGTCGAGGGCCGGGGCTGGTCCGGCGTCCACGACCACCGCGTCCGGGGCATCGTCGTCGTCCTCCGCCTGATCGACGACCGGGGCGCCTGGCGGGTCACCGCCGGCGACGCCCGCCGCCAGGCCGCGGTGCTCGACCACTCCCCCAGCATGACGCTGCTCCTCGACAGCCACGGCCGTCTCGAGGGGGCCAGCCGCATGTTCTCGGCCACCCTGGGCCTCGACCTGGAGTCGAACCTGGGGCGCTACCTCGCCGACCTCGTCGTCGACCAGGACGCCCGCCCCGCGCGCCGGTCGTTCGAGACCGTGCTCGTCGAGGGAGGCACGCACTCGTTCGAGGCCACCTTCCGGGCCGCGGACGACCGTCAACCGGTGCCGTTCTGGCTCACCGCCGTGAACCTGCTCGACGACATCGACGTGCAGGCCGTGGTCGTCAGCGGTGTCGAGATCGCCAGCCTGGTCGAGGCTCGTGAACGCCTCGCCCACCAGGCCACCCACGACGCCCTCACCGGCCTGGCCAACCGCATCCTCCTCCTCGAGACGCTCGACCTCGCCCTGCGGGCCTCGGTCGGCACGACGGCCTGCGTCGGCCTGGTCTTCTGCGACATCGACGGCTTCAAGCAGGTCAACGACGAGCACGGCCACCACGTCGGCGACGAGGTCCTGGTCGAGATCGCCGACCGGATCGGCCGCGTCCTCCACCCCGACGACACCGCCGGCCGCCTCGGCGGCGACGAGCTGGTCGTCGTGGCCATCCGTGACTCGGTGGCCGATGTCGAGGCCGCCATGGCCACCATCGTCGAGGCGGTCGAGCGGCCCTTCACCACCAGCGCCGGCGACGTCGAGGTGCGGATGAGCGCCGGTTGCGCCGTCGCCCGCCAGGGCGCCCGCTCCGAGGACCTCCTCCGCCGCGCCGACCAGGCCATGTACGCAGCCAAGAACGCCCGGAGGGGCGGCTGATCCGCCAGGATCACCCTGTGAAGATCCGGATCGGGGTCGGGCTCGGCACCCACACCCTCGCCAACACCCAGGACACCTTCGTCCCCTACGTGCGGGACGTCGAGCGGCTGGGGTTCGACTCGCTGTGGCTGTCCGAGCGGCTCACCGGTGATGCCCCCGACCCGCTGATCGCCCTGGCCGTCGCCGCCGGGTGCACCACGAAGCTGAAGCTGGGCACCGGCGTGCTGGTCGTGCCCGGCCGCAACCCGGTGGTGCTGGCCAAGGAGATGGCCTCGCTCGACCGGCTCTCGGGCGGGCGCTTCCTCCCCGCCGTCGGCCTGGGCGCCCCGACACCGGCCGAGCACCGGGCCTTCGGCGTCGACCGCAAGGACCGATCCGGCTGGTTCGACGAGGCCCTGCCGCTGATCCGCCGGCTGTGGTCCGAGGACGACGTCCACCACGACGGCGAGCGGTTCGAGGTGGCAGGGGTGACGTTGCGGCCCAAGCCGGTCCAGGACCCCGTCGAGGTGTGGCTGGGCGGCCAGTCCCGGTCCGAGCTGCGCCGCTGCGGACGGCTGGGCGACGGCTGGCTCCCGTCGTTCTGCACCGTGGACGACGTCCGTGACGGGTGGACGGTGGTCACGGCGGCGGCGGCCGAGCACGGGCGCGAGATCGACCCCGAGCACCTCGGCGCCCTGGTCGCCTACGCCCGCGGCCCCATCCCCGATCGGGTGGGCGCCCTGCTGGCCGCCCGCCGCCCGGACCTCGACCCGAGCGACGTCATCCCCGTCGGCATGGACGCCCTCCGGGCCCGTCTGGAGGCCCTCACCGAGGTCGGCGCCTCGAAGTTCGTCGTGCTGCCCCTCGAGGAGCCGGCCGACTGGACCGCCGAGCTCGAGGAGGTCGCCGCGACCGTCCTCCCGCTGGAGAACTAGGGGTCAGCCCGGACCGGCCGCGAAGCGCCGGTCGCGGGTCCACCGGCCCTCGGCGGTGGCGACGCCGTCGGTGACCTCCAACCCCCGGAGCTCCTCGAAGCCCGGCGTTCCCGCGGCGGGCCGGATCCGGACGGTGAGGTCGTCGGGGTTGGCCAGGGGCTGCGACGACGCCAGCAGGCGGTAGGTGTCGCCCATCCCCTCGACGGTGCCGGACAGGCTCAGCTCGAGGGTGACCTGCCCGCCCGGTGGGATCGTCAGGGGCACGGAGAACACGTTGAGCCCCACCTCTTGCTGGGGCTCGACGCCGACCGCCTCGCCGTCGACGGTCGCGCCGGTGGCGAGCAGCGGCGTGAACACCGCGGTCAGGACCCGGGAGGTGCCCTGCGGCTCGCTGGCGCCCACCGGTCCGATGATGTAGTCGGGCAGCCCCGAGCTCGGGGCGTCGTTCCGCACCACGACGGTGACGGTGGCGTCGACCGTGCCGGTGCCGGCGTCGTAGGCGGCGTCGTAGGTGATCGACCGGTGGACGAAGGTGTCGATCTTGTTGGCCCGCAGGTTCGCCGTCCGCACCGACAGCAGATCCGAGCCCTCGGGCTGCTCGAACCGCCCCAGCGCACCCATGTCCTCGATGAGCCCCTGGCCCTCGGCGTCGAATGGGAAGAACATCAGCCGCTTCTCGGCCACCGTGGGCCCGAGCACCTTGCCGAGCTGGCGGGGGCCGGGGAGCGAGCGCTCCGTCAGCGCCTCGAAGGTCGCCTCGGCCACGTCCTCGAGGCGGTCCTTGCGCTCGGCGCGCTCACCCTCGTAGAGGATGTACTGCTCGCGCAGCAGGAACTCGGCCGCGTTGTCGCCGTCGAGGGGGAAGCCGACGCTCGGCACCTCGATGGGACCGGTCAGCTCCATCAGGGCGGCGAGGGCGAAGGGGTCGGCCACGACGACGCCGTCGAC
>DASVEC010000038.1:0-16499 GCA_036380755.1 Iamia sp.
GTCGGTGTTCACGAACGACGTGAAGCGGGCCAGCCGGACGGGGTCGGCGAGGGTCGCCGTCCACTCGCACTCGTAGGCGTCGACGTGCCGCGCCATGTCGGCCTCGAGGTCGGCGGCGATGCCCAGCGCGTCCTCGACGACCACGCGGCGCACCTGCTCGATCCCGCCCGGGAGCTTGCGCTGCCACGTGGCCGTGCGCTCCAGGCGGTCCGCGGTGCGGACGTACCACATCAGGTAGCGATCGATGTACGCGACGAGCGTGGCGGTGTCGAGGTCCTCGGCCAGGAGCTGGGCGTGGGCCGGCCGCATGCCGCCGTTGCCGCCGACGTAGAGGTTCCACCCGCGCTCGGTGGCGATCACCCCGACGTCCTTGCTCTGCGCCTCGGCGCACTCACGGGCGCAGCCGGAGACGGCCAGCTTGATCTTGTGGGGCGAGCGCAGGCCGCGATAGCGGAGCTCGAGGTCGACGGCGAGCTGCACGGAGTCCTGGACGCCGTAGCGGCACCATGTGGAGCCGACGCACGACTTCACGGTGCGCACGGCCTTGCCGTAGGCGTGGCCGGACTCGAAGCCGGCGTCGACCAGCCGCTTCCAGATGGCGGGCAGCTGCTCGACCCGGGCACCGAGGAGGTCGATGCGCTGGCCACCGGTGATCTTGGTGTAGAGGTCGAAGTCGCGGGCGACCTCGCCGATGGCGATCAGCTTCTCGGGCGTGATCTCGCCGCCGGGGACGCGGGGCACCACCGAGTAGGTGCCGTCCCGCTGGATGTTGGCGAGGAAGTGGTCGTTGCTGTCCTGGAGGGCGGCCTGCTCGCCGTCGAGGATGTAGCCGTTGTCGAGCGAGGCGAGGATCGACGCCACCGTCGGCTTGCAGATCTCGCACCCACCGGGAGCCACGCCGTAGCGGTCGAGGACCTCGGCGAAGGTGGTGTGGCGGCGCACCCGGATGAGGTCGTACAGGTCGGCGCGGGTCTGGGTGAAGTGCTCGCAGAGGGCGGGGGCGGCACCGTCGCCGGCCCGTCGCAGGAGCTCTTCCAGCAGGGGCACGCAGCCACCGCAGCCGGTCCCCGCCCGTGTCGTCTTCTTGATCGACGCCACGCTGTCGCAGCCCTCGGCGATGGCCCCGCACACCGCGCCCCGGGTCACGTTCTCGCACGAGCAGACGCCGGCGTTGGGGTCGTCGGTGCTCGCCGTGTCGGTGCCCGCCGGGCGCAGCAGCCCACCCGGGTCGACGACCTCGTCGCCCCGCCGGTAGCGGTCGAGGATGGGCTGGTAGGCGTCCGCATCGCCGACGAGGACGGCGGCGACGACCCGACCGGCGCCGTCGACGTCGAGGCGCTGGTAGGTGCCGGCGACCGGGTCGTCCCAGACCAGCGAGCTGGCCTCGTCGGTGGCGTGGACGTCGCCCACGTTGGCCACGGCGACGCCGAGGAGCTTGAGCTTGGTCGAGAGGTCGCCCCCCTCGAAGCGGTCGTCCGGGGCGGGCTCGTCGCGGGCGGCGGCGACGAGGTGGGCGGCGGCGACGCTCGCCATCCGGTAGCCGGGGGCGACCAGGCCGTAGTGCCGGCCGGCGACGACCGCGCACTCGCCGATGGCCGAGATGCAGGGATCGGAGGTCGTCATGGCGGTGTCGACGGCGACGCCGCCCCGCTCGCCGAGGGTCAGCCCGGCCTCCCGGGCCAGGGCGTCGGCCGGGCGGATCCCGGCCGAGAACACGACGAGGTCGGTGGCCAGGTCGTCGCGGCCGTCGATGACGAGGTGGGTGGGCTTGGTCCCGTCGCCCACGATCTCCTGGGTGGCGCACGAGGTGTGGACCCGCACGCCGAGGGCCTCGATGCGGCCCCGGAGCGCGGCGCTGGCGCCCTCGTCGAGCTGGACGGGCATGAGGCGCGGGGCGAACTCGACGACGTGGGTCTCGAGGCCGAGGGTGCGCAGGGCGTTGGCCGCCTCCAGCCCGAGGAGGCCGCCGCCGACGACCACCCCGCGGGTGACGTCGGGGCGGCCGGCGGCGACGGCGATCGCCTCCAGGTCGTCGATGGTGCGGTAGACGAAGCAGCCGGGCCCGTCGTGACCGGGGACGGGAGGCACGAACGGGTTCGACCCGGTGGCCAGCACCAGACGGTCGTAGGCGATGGTCCCGCCCGAGCCCAGGGTGACGGTGCGGGCCGACCGGTCGATGGCGGTGATCGGGTCGCCGAGGCGGAGGTCGATCGGGTGCTGGGCGAAGAAGCCGGGCTCGACCAGGCTCAGGGCGGCGTCGTCGCGGCCCTCGAACCAGGTGGAGAGGGCGACCCGGTCGTAGGCCGGGCGGGGCTCGCCGCCCACGACGGTGATGTCGATCAGGGCGGGGTCGGTGGCGCCGAGATCGGCGAGGGTGGTGAGCAGCCGGTGGCCGACCATCCCGTGGCCGGCGACGACGAGGCGCATCGGTCGGCGGGAGCGCGTGCGGTCCATGGCGCCACCCAACCCGACCCCCGTTGCCCGGCCGTTGCCCGGTCGTGAACGTCCCGGGTCGGTCCTCTCACGCTCGCTCCGGAGCGCTGTGAGGGGTCAGCCTCGGCCGACGGCCTTCTCGAGCTGGCGCTTGTTCATCTTCGAGCGGCCCTCGATGTTCTTGTGCTTGGCCTCCTCGTAGAGCTGGTCGCGGGTCCGCCCGCCCGACCCCTCGTGCGACCGGAGGCCGCCGCGCCGGCCCGACGAGATGTCCTCGGTCGAGGTCCGGCTCGACTCCTTGGCCTCGCCGGCCCGGGCCCGCTCCTTGTTGACCGTGCGGGCCGCGATCTCCTCGGCGGTGTCCTCGGAGCGGCCCCGCTCCTCGAGGCCCTCCTTGATGTGCTCGTACTGACGCTCTCGCTTGTCGCTCCATGCTCGGGGCATGACGGTCTCCTCTCGCTCGGAGTCGCGGGGCGCGCTCCCCGACCCCTCCGCCCCGAAACGCCCGCGCCGGGGTCCCTAGGGTCGGGCGGCGTGAGCGACCACGTCAGCGCCGACGGCAGCCCCCTCGCCCTCTACCTGGCCATCCCGGCCGGAGACGGGCCGACCATCGTCCACGACGCCGTCCCCGCCGGGGCCTCGATCCTCGAGCTGGGGAGCGGGCCCGGCCGCATGACCCGGGTCCTGATCGCCCTCGGTCACCGCGTCACCGCAGTCGACGACGCCGAGGAGATGCTGGCCCACGTCACGGGGGCCGACACGGTGTGCGCCGACGTCCTCGAGCTCGACCTGGGCCGCCGGTTCGACGTCGTCCTCGCCGCCAGCCAGCTGGTCAACCATCCCACCCCCGAGGACCGGCGGCGGGTGCTCGACGTCTGCCGCCGCCACGTCCACGACCACGGCGACGTGCTCGTCGAGCGGTACCCGCCGGGCTGGCTGGCCGAGGTGGAGCACGTCACCAACCGGATCGGACCGGTGTCGGTCGAGCTGCAGATCGTCGAGCGGCGGGGTGACGTCGTCGTGGGCCGTACCACCTACGAGCTGGCCGGCCGGACGTGGACCCAGGAGTACGAGACGGCCGACATCGACGACGAGCGGCTCGCGGCCGAGGCCCCCGCGGCCGGTCTCCGGCTCGTCGAGCACCTGACCGACGACGGCCGTTGGATCCGGCTGAGGCCCGTCGCCGCCCCGTCCTAAGCGGGCAAAGGGTGCATCTCCCCGGTCGACGGGAGAGAATGGGCGGATGCCTGCCACCGCCTGGTCAGGGGCCATCAGCTTCGGCCTCGTCTCGATCCCCGTGAAGCTCTACTCGGCCGTGTCCCGCAAGACCGTCCGCTTCCACCAGGTCGACACCCGCACCGGCGCCCGGGTGAAGCAGAAGCGGGTCTCGGCCGCCGACGGCTCCGAGGTGGCCTGGGACGACATCGCCAAGGGCTACGAGCAGGCCGACGGCGAGTACGTGCTGCTGACCGACTCCGACCTCTCGGCCCTCGACGCCAAGGCCACCAAGACCATCGAGATCGAGCAGTTCGTCGACCTGTCCGAGATCGACCCGATCATGTACGACTCGCCCTACAACGTCGTGCCCGACCCGTCGACGCCGAAGCCCTACGCCCTCCTCCTGGAGGCCATGGAGGAGTCGGGCAAGGTGGCCATCGCCCGGTTCGTCATGCGCACCAAGGAGCACATCTGCGCCCTGCGCCCGCTCGACGGCCGGCTGGTGCTGTCGACCATGGTCTATCCCGACGAGGTCAACGACCCCGCCGAGTACGAGGCCCTCGAGGCCGTGAACGACGTGACCATCTCGGCCAAGGAGCGCAAGGTCGCCGAGGCGCTGATCGACTCGCTCACCGAGCCCTTCGACGCCAGCGAGTACAAGGACGAGTACCGCGAGAAGGTCCTCGACCTGATCGAGGCCCGGGCCAGCGGGGCCACCGAGATCGTCGAGGCCGCCCCCGAGGAGGAAGAGGACAAGGTCGTCGACATCATGGCCGCCCTCGAGGCCAGCATCGCCGAGGCCAAGGAGGCCCGTAAGCGCCACCCGGCCACATCGGCCGACGACGACGCCCCCGCCAAGCCGGCGGCCAAGCCCCGCAAGGCGGCCAAGAAGGCGGCCAAAAAGGCGTCGTGACATCGACGCCGGCCCGCCGGACATCTCCTCGGCAGGGCCTCGGAGAGAAGGGCGCCGTCCCTCTGGGTCGCCTCGCCTGGCGGCTCGGCTCCGAGAAGGCCAGCTAGCCCGCGTCTCGCGGCCCGGCGGCCAGGCGGGCCACGAGGGGCGCGACGCCGTCGCGGATGGGGTCGACGCAGGGGACGTCGAGGGCGGTCTCGATGCGGGCCCGCTCGGCCTCGTAGGCGGCCCGGCCGACGTCGGCCGAGTCGAGGGCCACGCCCAGGACCTCGTCGCGCCGGCCCAGCACCGTGGCCAGGGCCCGGTGGGCCGCCACCACCTCGACCACGTCGGGGAGGGGGACGTCGAAGCCGGCGTGGTGGGTCGGTCCCATGCGGCCGCACACCACCAGCCAGTCGGGCTTGGCCACCTTGGTGAAGATGAACGACGCCGCCCCCCACATGGGGTGGAGCAGGGCGCCCTGGCCCTCGATGACGACCACGTCGGCGTCCTGCTCGACCTCGGCCAGGTCGTGCTCGACGACCCCGGGGGCGAAGTCGAGGGGCACGGCGTCGAGCACGTGGCCCCGGCCCCGGAGGATCACGCCGGTCTGGCCGGTGGGCAGCCAGTCGGCCCGGTGCCCGGCGGCCTGGAGGGCCCGGGTGAGCAGCACCGTCACCGTCATCTTCCCGACCGACCCGGTGGTCCCGACGGTGAGGATCCGCGTCGTCGTCCCGCGGGGCCGGGCCTCGCCGAGGTGGCGGTCGCGGCGGTGGAAGACCCGCAGGTTGACGACCCCGGGCTCGTCGACGACGTCGTGGGTGCTGTTCAGGACGGTCAGGCCCGCCCCCGAGGCCTGCAGGACCGCCTGGCGCTGGGCCTCGGACAGGGCGCCGCCGTTGCGTGCCGTCCCGATGACGACGGTGTCGCCGGGGCGGGCGATGGCGGCCAGGTCGGCGACCACGGGCACGTCGAGGTCGAGCCCGGGGCAGGTCTCGGCCAGGGGCCGGCCGGCGTGAACGGGGTCGACGACGCCGCGCACCCGCTCGGGGGCGAAGCGGAGCAGCACCCACGCCGTCTTGGCCAGGACCCGATCGGCCAGGTCCCCGTCGGTCAGGAGGACGAGCGGACCCGACCCGTCGGCTCCGTCGACCCGGGAGTCGTCGCCCATCGGCCCGGCAACGTACGTCCACCCCTGTCAACCAGCCGCTAACGGGTCCTACGCCGTGAGCTGGACGTCGTCGACGGGCTCGGGCGGATCGGCCGACGCCACGACGGCGGGGCGACCGGCGCGGAGGCGAGTGACCCAGCGGTCGGGCTCGAAGCGGGCCGGCTCGGTGCCGTCGACGAACGACGTGAGCAGGGCGACGAAGCGCTCCGGCTCGGTGTGGTGGGGGAAGTGGCCGGCGCCGGCGAAGACCTCGAGCCGGCTGGCGGGCATGGCCTCGTGGGCCAGGTGGCCGTGGGCCACGGGGATGACTCCGTCGCGGTCGCCCCACACCAGGAGGGTGGGCAGGTCCTCGGCCAGGTAGCAGCGGTCGAGCATGGTGACGAGCTGGCCCCGCCAGTCGACGACCGAGCGCAGGGTGCGGGTGAACGACGTCCGGGCCGGGCCGCTGGGCAGGCCGTCGAAGACCCGCAGCAGCTCGTCGGCGTCGCGGCCGAGGTCGAGCGGGGTGCGCTTGGCCACCTCGGCCAGAGCGCGGGCCACGAGCCGGGCGCCGGGGAGGCGGGTCACGGGCAACGTCAGCTCGGCGTAGGGAGCGGACAGGAGGCGGAGGGCGGGCGCCACCTCTCGGGCCACGCCACCGGTGCTGACCAGCACCAGCCGCTCGAACCGGTGCGGGTACTGGTAGCAGGCCTGGGCCGCCACCCCGCCGCCGAGCGAGTGGCCGACCACCGTGGCCCGCTCGACGCCGAGCACGTCCAGCAGGTCGCGCACGCCATTGGCGTAGGCGGCGACGGAGTAGTCGGCGCGGGGCTTGTCCGAGGCACCGTGGCCGAGCAGGTCGGGGGCGATGACGGTGAACCGCTCCCCCAGCGCCGGCATCAGCGGCGCCCAGGCCGCCGAGCTGTCACCGATGCCGTGGAGCAGCAGCAGCGTCGGGCCCGACCCGCAGCGCCGGTAGGCCCGCCGGTACCCGTGGACGACGACGTGCTCGATCTCGCTGGGCATGAGCGGGCATCAGAGCACGATGACGGCCCCGTGGCCAGCCCCTGTCCTCGTGCTGAACATCAGGTGGGGAGGACGGCGGCTTCGAGGTCGGCGACGGGGAGGGCACCGGCGGCCCAGCCCTCGCGGGCGGCGCGGTGGGCCAGACGGCGGAGACCCTCGTTCACCGGGGTGGGCACGCCGTGGAGCCGGCCCAGCAGGACGATCTCGCCGTTGAGCGTGTCGACCTCGACCGAGCCGGTCCCCCGCTGGAGGCTCTGGTAGGTCGAGCCCAGGCCCCGCTCGACCCCCTCGACGACCCCGATGGCGAAGCCGTCGGCCCGGCGGGCCCGGTCCTCGTCGGCGCTGGCCACGTCGATGCCGGCGGCGGCGAGGGCGGCCTCGCCCTCGGCCACCGCCCGGGTCACCACGTCGGAGCCGAGGACGTCACGTCCGGCCACGGCCACCGCCGCGTTGGCCAGGTTCATCAGCAGCTTGCGGTGCTTGGCCCGCATGACCGCGGGGTGCGGGGCGCTGACGAACCCGGCCCCGGACAGCGCCGCCGCCAGCCCGTCGTCGACGGCGTCGGTGCCGGACGGGACGAGGCCCAGGTCGAGGATCCCCGAGACGGGCTCGCCGAACGCGCCGACGACGCCGGGTTCGAGGTGGACGGCCGGGAGCATCACGCACATCCCGTGGACGTGGGCGAACCGGCGCAACGCCCGCGGTTCGTTGGCCACGCCGTTCTGGGCGCACACGATCGGCAGGTCCGGCGGGGCGACCGCCTCGAGCTCCGCCAGCAGGCCCTCGGTGTGCTGGCCCTTCACCGCCAGCAGGGCGACGTCGTCGTCGCCCCAGTCCACGTCGGCCACCGAGCCCACCGCCGGGATCGACAGCACCCAGGACCCCATCGGCGTGCGCAGGTCGAGCCCGGTCGACCGCAGGGCGGCGAGGTGGGCGCCCCGGGCGACGAGCACGACGTCGTGGCCGGCCTGCGCCAACCGCCCGCCGATCGTGCCCCCGATCGCTCCCGCCCCGACGACGACGTACCGGCTCATCAGCGTGCGTCCCAGAGCTCGACGAGGGTCGTGAGGATGTGCTCGCCCGCCCCGAGGCCGCCGAGGTGGCTCTCGCCGTGGAGCACGTGGAGCTCGGCGTCGGGCAGCAGCGACACCATGTGCTCGCCGTGGGCGAAGGGGATGATGTGGTCGGCGTCGCCGTGCCACCACCGCACCGGCACCGTCACGTCGCCGACGCGGAAGCCCCAGTCCTTGGTGAAGAGCAGGACGTCGGCCAGCGGTGCCGACAGCTGCTTGCGGCTGCCGTTGAGCAGGTCGTCGAGGAACATGGCCTTGAACTCGGGCCGGCGGAGCAGCGCCCGGTCGCCGGCGGGCGACAGCCGGGCGTAGAGGTCGAGGCCGGGCGAGGCCACCGGCCGGGCCAGGCGCACGGCGCCGGTGAGGAAGATGCCCGTGGGCACGTGGGTGAGGGCGACGAGCGGGGCCAGGCGCACGCCGAGGTCGACGAGGCCGCCCCGGATGGCGTCGGGTCCCTTGGTCGGCGCCACCCCGCCGAGGACGGCGGCGGCGACGACCCGATCGGGCATGGCGTGCGCCGCCGCCAGGGCGTAGGGCCCACCGCCCGACAGGCCGATGACCGCCATGTCCCCGACGCCGAGGCCGTCGGCCACCGTGGCCAGGTCGGCGGCGAAGCCGAGCACGTTGGGGTAGAGGTGCGGCGACGACGAGCCGATGCCGGGCCGGTCGATGCCGATGATCCGCAGCCCCAGCTCGTGGGCCAGGACCCGCGCCTCCTCCGGGATCTGGCGCCGGGCACCCGGGGTGCCGTGCAGCCACACCACGGCCCGGCCCTCGGGCGGACCGAACTCGGCGAACCCCAACCGTCGCTTCGGGCCGACCGAGATCGTCCCCTCCAACCGCGGTGGCGTCACCGTCATGGGCGACAGCGTGGCACCTGCGAAGGTGGGACCCGTGACCGACGAACCCCACGAGGACGTCTTCCCGGACCGGGACATGAGCCACCGGGACAAGATCGAGTTCATGCTGGAGCGGGAGGGCTGGGCCCTCGACGCCGTCCCGGCCCGCACCGACACCGACCCGCCGATCCCCCGCTACGCCTACACCGTCGGGTTCGACGACCGGTTCGGCTTCCCCGAGCTGTGCCTGTTCGGCCTGGCGCCCGTCGCCTGCCGGGGCCTCTTCGGCCTGGTGGCCGACGCCCTGGCCGGCGGGACCGAGCTGCCCGTCGGGGCGCCGTTCATCGGCCTCCTCGACGGCGGCCAGCCCTGCGCCCTGCTGCCCGTCGATGCCCCGTCGTGCGTCGGGATGTTCCCGTCGCTGGCCGAGCACCGTCGCCTCGCCGGCGCGGCCGAGGACGACTTCCGCATGGTCCAGCTGGCCTGGCCCGACCCCGCCGGCGTGCTCCCGTGGGAGCCGGGCTTCGCCCCCGACCTGGCCCCCGTCCAGCTCCTCCTGGCCGACCCACCGGGCTGACGCCCCGAACTTTGAGCGCCTGACATCGGTATTCGAGGTGAGCCGCTCAAAGTTCGATTCTTCTAGCGGTGGACCTCGGCGAGCCAGCCGCCGGTGGTGTTGATGGGGCACAGCAGAGTGCCGGCCCGGAGGGCCCAGGTGAGGGCCCGGTCGACGTCGAGCGGATCGTCGAGCCGGACGACCAGCCCCCGGCGGACGTGGTCCTGGACGACCTTCCACCCCTCGGGCAGGGTCAGGCCCTCGGCCGCCAGGCGGGCGACGACCCTGGTGCCGACTCCGTGGGTCATGCCCAGCTGGGGCGGCTTGGGCCCCCGGCGGCCGTCGGTCGGGGCGATCAGCGTCGCCTGCGGGATGGGCGGTCCCGGCGCCCGGAACAGCGAGGCGACGGCGTTGGGGGTGACGGCGGCGGCCTCGGCCTCGTCGACCTCGGGGTAGAGGTTGATCCACCCCGACCGGGCCGCGACCAGCTCCTCGATGGCGGCGACGGCGGCCTCGGGTGCGGTGACGGTGAACTCGATCTGATCGGGACGGGGGCGACGGGACACGACGTCAGCCTGGCGCACGCCGGGCCCGTTCGGTGATCGCCAGGCCTCCGAGGGCGTAGACGACGGCCGGGACGATCAGCCCGAACTTCACCTGGGCGCACCTCTGGGCCAGGGCCGGCAGCCGGCCCCGGGCACCCGAGAGCTCGGCCAGCATCGACGCGTTCTCGACGGCGTCGCAGCCGGCGGCCACCACCGTCCCCCACCCGAGGAGACCACCGAGACGGGCCAGGCCGGGCCGGCCCGCGGCCCGCGCCGCATCGGCGGCCAGGGCGCAGCCGGCGGTGGTGGCGACGCCGTAGGAGACGAGGTAGGCCATGTCCAGACGGGTCTGGAGCCGGGCGGCCCGCACGCCCTCGGGCCCCCAGTCCTCGATGATCCGGTCGACCGTCTCGGCGTCGCCGGCCAGCTCGAAGGGCACGATGTCGTGGCCCCCGGCCCGCATGGGTCGGGCCACCGCCAGCATCACGCCGCTGAAGACGACGTTGACGGCGAGGCTGCGCCCGACCAGGCGCCGGCGGGCCGCGGGCGCCATGGTGGCGAAGGGCGCCCTCACGACCCGGCCGCCACGATCTCGGTCGCGACCCGCTCGCCGGAGCGGACGGCGCCGTCCATGTAGCCGTTCCACACCGCCGCGGTTTCGGTGCCCGCCCAGTGGACGCGGCCCCACGGCTCCCGCAGCAGGTCGCCGAACGAGGTCCACACCCCGGGGCCGAGGTGGGCGCCGTAGCAGCCCCGGGTCCACTCCTCGGCGGCCCAGTCGAGCTCGGCGTAGGCGGTGTGCTCGGCGGCCTCGGGCCCGAAGAACCGGGTGAGCGAGCGGATCACCTGGCGCTCGCGCCCCGACGGGGTCAGGTCGGCGGCCATGCGGGCGTGGTCGCCCTCGAGGAAGGCGACGAGGACCCCGGGGGCGCCCTCGTCGGGGGGCGTGTTGTCGAACGTGATGGTGACCGACGAGTCGAGGGCGGCGGCCTGGCCGCACAGCCCGTCCTCCCGCCAGAACGGCGTGTCGTAACGGGCCAGGCACTTGATGACCGAGCCCATCGGCATCTTCTGGAGGAGCTGGTCGCGGCGCGGCGGGAGGACGGGCGACCAGGCGATGCGACCGGCGAGGACCGGCGGCACGGCGACGACCACCCGGTCGGCCCGGACCTCGCCACCGTCGTGACGGACGACGACCCCGTCGGACCCCTGCTCGATGGCGCGCACCGGCGCACCGAGGCGCACCTCGACGCCCTGCTCCCGGAGCGACTCCGCCACCCGCTCGGCCACGAGCACGCTGCCGCCGACGAAGCGATCCTGCTGGGCGCCCCGCCGGGTGCCGAGGAGGCGCTCGAGCGATCCGCCCGAGCGGACGTAGAAGGCGACGTGGAGGAGCGAGATGTCGCGGGGCTCGGCCGCGAACACGGCCTCGACGGCGAGGCGCCAGAAGCCGCGGGCCGCCTCGGTGCGGTGGTGGCGGCGGATCCACGTCTCGAAGGTGGTGCCGTCGAGCCTCTCGGCGCTCTTGGTCGCCCACGGCTCGTCCAGGTCGACCCGGGCGGCCAGCCGGTCGAACAGCGGCTGCGAAGCGGCGATCTCGACCACGGCCGCCGGGGGCAGGCCGAAGGTGGGGCTGCGGTGGCGGACGATCTTGCCGGCCCGGGCGGTGATCAGCTCGCCGGTGTCGTAGGTCGGGAAGGTGGGGACGCCCATGTCGTCGGCCAGGGCCAGGATGCGGTCCTGGGTCGGCCCGACCCACTGGCCGCCGATCTCGACGGTCGTCCCGTCGTCGAAGCGGTGGTTGACGATGCGGCCGCCGACCCGCGGGCGCGCCTCGACCACGGTGACGGTGCGCCCGGCGCGCACGAGGTCGCGCGCCGCGGCCAGGCCAGCCAACCCGGCACCGACCACGACGACCGACGGTGCGGTCTCAGCCATCGTGCGCCTCGGCCGCGGGCGGGGCCTCGGCCGCGCCCCCCTTGCGGCGGATGCGCTCGACGAACCGCTTCAGCGGCGCGGGCATGCGGTCCCGCAGGCGCGTGGTGGCCACCGGCTTCTCGCCGTGGACCGCCTCCATGTAGACGGCCTTGATCGTCCCGCACAGCGGGGTGGCGGCCAGGGCGCCGGGCACGCCGGCCGCCGCCCCGCCGACGAGGGCGGCGAGCATCGTCACCGGCGGCGACAGGTCGACGGCCTCGCCGACGATGGCGGGCGTGATGACGTAGTTCTCGAGGTTCATGTAGCCGACCACGAGGACCAGCACGATCAGGGCCGGCACCACGCCCTGGGTCAGGGCCAGGATCGTCACGAACGACGTGCCGAGGAAGCCGCCGATCTGGGGGATGAGGCTCACGACCGCGTACCAGACGGCCGCGACCGGCGCGAGGGGCACGCCGACGGCGAGCCCCACGATCAGCACCCACGTCCCGCCGATCGACGCCACGAGCAGCGAGCCGGCGAAGTACGTCCCCACCACCCGGTAGAAGACCCGCCCGACCGAGTCGGCCCGGTCCCGGTAGCGCGACGGCACGACCAGCCGGGCGCGGGCCACGAGCGTGGGCCCGTCGAGGAGGACGACGAGCGCGACCAGCAGCACGCCCAGCCCGTTGAGGGCGCCGGCCAGCACGTTGCGCGCCGCCGACTCCACGCCGTCGGAGTCGAGCCGTCCGGGCAGGTCGTCGACCCACTCCTCGACCTTGGTGGCGAAGTCGGCGTCCTCCAGGCGGGGCCCGACGATGGGCAGCTCCTGGATGTCCTCGAGGGTCTGGGGCAGCTCGTCGCCGAAGTCCGTCGCCTGGCGGACCGCCGCCGGCCCGACGACGACGGCCAGGGCGGCGAAGGCGATGAGGAGGCCGGTGCCGACGGCGCCGACGCCGGCCCCGCGGGAGCAGCCCGTCCGCCGCTGGACGGACAGGACGAGCGGCTCGATGGCGAAGGCGAGCAGGACGCCGACCCCGACGACCGTCATCGACCGCTGGGTCACGTCGAAGAAGGCGGCCAGCAGGGCCAGCACGATCATCCCGCCGGCGATCCAGATGCCCGACCGGGGGGCGATCTCGACCGTGAGGCGCTCGACGCTCGCGGCGGGCGGGGCCTTGTCGAGGCGTGGCCGGGCATCGTCGCGAGGGTCGGCCACGATCGGTACGGTACGCCGCTGTGGACCGCCGGGTGCGCCTCACCATCGGTCCCGCCGCCATCGCCGTCGTCTTCGGCGCCATCGTGTTCGCCCTGGTCGCCGAGAACGTCCTCATCAAGGGTCGACGGCCGATCGGCTGGGCCCTCGCCGCCGTCGTCGCCGCCGCCGCCGTCGAGCCGCTGATCGCCCGGGCCAGCAAGTACATGCGCCGAGGCCTGGCGCTGATCGCCGTGCTCATCCCCGTGCTCGGGTTCGTGGGCCTGGTGACGTGGGGCGTCGTCGGCGACCTCGACGCCCAGGTCCGGCGGCTCCAGCGGGACATCCCCGAGGTGGCGGAGGAGATCGAGGAGGGCGACCGGTTCGGCGACGCGGCCCGCGAGTTCGAGCTGAAGGAGAAGGCCGAGGACTTCGCCGAGAGCCTGCGCCGCCCTTCGAGCCGCGTCGGCGAGGAGGCCGCCGGCGGGGCGTCGACGTGGGTCCTGACCCTCATCCTCACCGTGTTCGCCCTGGGCTGGGGGCCGCGGTTCGCCGGCGCCGCCGTCAGGCAGGTGCCCGAGAGCCAGCGGGAGCGGATCTCCCGCGTCGTGGCCCGGGCCTTCCTGCGGAGCCAGATCTACATCGAGGTGTCGGTGCTGCTCGCCGTCGTCACCGGCTTCCTGGCCTGGGGCGTGTTCCGCCTGATCGACCTGCCCGCGCCCACCCCGCTGGCGCTGGTCGTCGGTGTGGGCACCCTCGTCCCGTCGATCGGCCTCGCCCTGGCCACCCTGCCCGCGGCCCTGCTCGCCGGCGGGCTGGTGTCGCCCTCGACGGGGATCGCCGTCGGGCTCGGCGCCATCGTCGTCCAGATCGTCCACGCCGTCGTGCTGCGACGGGCCACGCGGGAGGCGGCCCACCCCGGCGCCGCCGTGATCGTCATCTCCTTCGTCGTCGGCTACGAGCTCTACGGCGTCGGCGGCTCGGTCGTCGGCACCTGCGTCACCGTGTTCCTGGCCGCCCTCCTCGACTCGATCGCCGAGGAGGAGCGCGAGGAGGTCCCCGTCCCCGCGTCGATGGCGGCCCTCGACGCCGTCCTCCTGGAGGAGCCATGACCACCGAGGTCCGCCGGGCCGACGGCCGCTACGAGATCGTCGTCGACGGCGTCGTGGCCGGCTTCACCCAGTTCGAGGAGGGCGTCGGTGGCGTCCTCGCCTTCCCCCACACCGTCGTCGAGGACGAGTTCGAGGGCCAGGGCCTGGCCAGCCGGCTGGTGCGCGAGGCCCTCGACGACGTCCGGGCCCGGGGCCGTCTGATCCACCCCTTCTGCCCCTACGTCAAGCGCTGGATCCAGAAGCACCCCGACTACCACGACCTCGTCGACGACCCAAAGCGCTTCGGGCTCTGATCTCGGGCAAGGGCCCACGCTCATGAGCATCGAGGTGACGGAGCACGAGGACGCGGGGCGGTACGAGGTCCGGGTCGACGGGCGGCTGGCCGGGTTCGCCGATCGGACGGTGCGCAACGGGCTGATGGTCCTGCCCCACACCGTCGTCGACCGGGCGTACCGGGGCCGGGGCCTGGCCGCCGAGCTGGTGCGCCGGGCGCTCGGCGACGCCCGGGACCGGGGTCTCGGCGTGATCCCGAGCTGCTGGTACGTGGCCCAGTACATCGGCGCCAACCCCACCGAGATCGACCTCGTCCCCGAGGACCAGCGCACCCGCTTCGGGCTCTAGGAGGGTTCGGTGCCGACGATGCCGACGAAGCTGACCATCTCGCCCGGGTAGCCGCCGAGGTTGTGGGTCAGCGCCAGGGTCCGGCCCTGGGCCACGGTCGCCACCTGGCGCTCGGGCGGGGCCTGGGAGCGGAGCTGGAGCCAGGCCTCGTACATCATCCGCAGGCCGCTGGCGCCGACCGGGTGGCCGAACGACTTGAGCCCCCCGTCGGGGTTCACCGGCAGCTCGCCGTCGAGGTCGAAGACCCCGGCCTCGCAGTCCTTCCACGCCTGGCCCCGGCCCGAGAAGCCGAGGTCCTCCATCAGCACCAGCTCGGTCGGCGTGAAGCAGTCGTGCACCTCGGCGAGCGCCAGCTCGGCGCGAGGATCCACCACCCCGGCCTGCTGGTAGGCGTCGGCCCCGGCGGCGACGATCTCGGGGAACGTCGTGTAGTCGTAGGTCGGATCGATGAGGCCCGAGCCGTTCCCGGCCACGAGCGAGAGGGCCTTCACGTACAGCGGCGTGTCGGTGTAGCGGTGGGCGTCCTCGGCCCGGCACACGACGGCGACCGCGGCCCCGTCGGCGACCCCCGCGCAGTCGAACACGCCGAGCTGGCCGGCCACCGCGGGCATGGCGCAGATGGCGTCGACGCTCATCTCCTTGCGGAACTGGGCCTTGGGGTTCTTGGCCCCGTTGGCGTGGTTCTTGCTGGCGATGCGGGCCGCGACCCGGCGGAGCTGGTCGGGCTCGACGCCGTAGCGCTCGGCGTAGGCGGGCAGCACCATCGAGAACATCGCCGCCGCGGTGAGCGTGCGGTTGGTGCCGTCGGTGGGGATCGGGAAGGCGTTGAGGCCCTGGAAGCCGGAGTCCTTGACCTTCTCCACGCCGACGGCGACGGCGAGGTCGTAGGCGCCCGAGGCGACGGCGTACGACGCGGCGCGCAGCGCCTCGGACCCGGTGGCGCACATGTTCTCGACCCGGGTGACCGGTTTGTAGTCGATCTTGAGCGGACGGCTGAGGGTGAGCCCGCTGACGCCCGAGCCGAGGGTGCCGAGCCAGTAGGCGTCGATGTCCTCCTTCTTGACCCCGGCGGAGTCGAAGGCGGCGGTGGCCGCGTCGACCAGGAGGTCGTCGGCCCCCTTCTCCCAGTGCTCGCCGAAGGGGGTGCACCCCATGCCGACGATGGCGACCTGGTCCTTGATGCCCTTGCTGGCCATGTCAGGCCTCCTGTTCGTTGTCGTGCGCCGGTTCGGGCGCCGCCCCGCGGAGCGGTCGTGCCTTCCAGAAGTAATTGTGGACGCCGTCGGCGGTGAACAGGCGGCGGAACGTCATCTCCACCCGGTCGCCGATCTTGACCGAGGCCGGGTCGACGTCGGTCAGCTCGCACTGGAAGCGGCCCCCGCCGTCGAAGTCGATGACGCCGACGACCACCGGAGGGTTGAGGCTGAACGCCAGCCGGTCGACCGTGTAGGTGGCGATGGTGGCGGGCACGTCGGCGAGGGGCTCGGCCACCATCCGGTCGACCGCGCTGCACCGCACGCACACCCGCTGGGGCGGGAGGTGGCGGGTGCCGCAGCTCTCGCAGCGGGAGGCGATGAAGCCGAACTTCCAGTCGTCGCTGCGGTACGAGGGCGGCGCCGCCGGACGCTCGGGATCGGGGCGCCGGGGCGGCTCGCGGTGAAGTTGCCCCCGCCAAGTGAGGAAGGTGGCGTAGGGGAGGGCGTCGTTGCCGGCGGCGACCTGCTCGGCCACGGTGGTCCGCCGGCGCTCCCGGTAGGCGGTGACGTGCTCGGTGGCCCGGAAGACGACCGCCTCGGCCCCGTCGGCCAGCGTCACCACCATGACCACCTCACCGGGCGCCACCCGGTCGAGCACGTCGGCCAGGAGCAGGCCCGGCTGCGCCGCCCCCGGGTTGCCGATGGTGGTGGTGAGGTCGTCGACCA
>DASVEC010000039.1:0-14502 GCA_036380755.1 Iamia sp.
CGGAGTCGAGGCGCTCCTGGACCTGGGCGGCGAAGCCGGCCTGCTGGTCGCGGGCGACCTGGAGGCTGTCGAGGCTCTCCTGGCGCTGGCGGCGCTGGGCCTCGGCCCGCTCGCCGGCGGCCACGGCCTCGCGGCGCTGGACCCGGAGATCGGCCTGGGCGGCACGGACCTGGTCGACGAGGTCCTCGTCGTCGGCGGCCCGGCCGTCGAGGATGGCCCGGCGCTTCACCATGTCAGTGGCGGAGTCGGCGTCGAGGACGGCGACCGAACCGCCGTCGGGGGCGGTGTAGAGCTCGACCATCTGGGCCCGGAGCCGCTCCTCGACCTCGGCGAGGTGCGCCTCGGCCTCCTCGATGCCCTGCTGGGCGCGGGCCTGGGCCGCCTCGGCCTCCTCGACCTCGCGCTGGGCGCTGGCGACGGCCTCCTCCTCGGCGGCGACCTGCTCGTCGAGCGCACCGAGGGCGGCGAGGACCTCGTCCTTGTCGGCCTGGAGGGCGTCGACGTTGACGGCCGCCGCGGCCTGCTCCTGGCGGACCCGCTCGCGCTCCCGCTCGGCGTCGGTTTCCGCGCTGGCCGAGTGGGGGAGCAGGAAGGCGCCCAGGACCGCGACCAGGACCAGGAGGGCGATCGGCAGGCGGCGCGTGGGCACAGGCAGGGTCTCCGGGGAGGGGTGCAGGAAAGGCATTGCTGCCTCAGACGGTCACAGGACTGTAACAAAGTTCATCATCGGCGCAACACCTCCTGCTCTTGAGGGTGGCACCGACGCCTTGACCGAACGTGGATGGTGGCCGTCGCACCGCGCCTCGCGGTGGCCGGGGGCTCAGCCCTCGACGAGGGTCGCGACGGTGTAGGCGAGGGGCAACCCGACACCATCGATGCCGTCTGCCGAGCTTGCTGCGCTCGCCTCGGTGGGCTCGGTGGCGAACGACCCGAACAGGGCGACCAGGTCGGCCCGGGCCGCCGGCCAGCCGTCGCCGAGCATCTGGCGCAGCATGATGACCGGGGCGGCGTTGGCCTCGATCACCTCCACGGCAGCCTCGGCCGACGGGGCCCGCCACTCGATGGTGCGCTCGGCGATGTCGAGGGCGCCGGCCCCGACACCGAAGATCCGGGTCAGGTCGTCGGCCCGGGCCCAGTCCCGCGGCCCCGGGCCGGGCGGGGGCGGGTCGGGCACGTGGGCGAGCAGCGCCTCGGTCATCCGGTCGAACAGCCCGTCGATGGCCCACGCGGTGACGGCGACGACGCCACCGGGCCGGCAGGCCCGCCGCAGCTCGGCCCCGACCCGCTCCTGGTCGGTGGCGAACATGGCGCCGAAGGTCGACAGGACCCGGTCGTAGGCGGCGTCGGCCACCGGCAGGGTGGCCATGTCCGACTCGTGCCACGTCACCCGGTCGGCCAGGCCCTCGGCCTCGGCCCGGCGGGACGCCTCCGCCAGCAGCTCCGGGGTGAGGTCGACTCCGGTGACGTGGGCGGCTCCCGCCCGCACGGCGGCGAGGGTGGTGTTGCCCGTCCCGCAGGCCACGTCGAGCACGTCCAGGCCGGCCACCCCGACCAGGTCGACGAGGTCACGCCCGGCGGCGGCGAAGACGTCGCCCATCGTGGGATAGCTGCCGACGGCGCCCCACATGTGGCGGGCGGCGGCGAGGGGGTCGGTGTCACTCATGGTCGTGGTGGTGGTGCGGGTCGTCGAGCAGGAGCAGGTTGTCGCCCATGGTGACCAAGCGGCCGCCGTAGGCATCGCCCAGGCCGACCTCGGTGAGCACCTCGTCGGGGGGCCCGGCGGCCACGATCCGGCCGGCGAGCAGCAGGACCACGTCGGCCCGGCGGGCGTCGGCCAGGTCGTGGGTGGAGGTGACGACGGTGCGGCCGGCGTCGCGCTCGGCGTCGACGGCGGCGTCGATCAGCGTGTGGGACACGGCATCGAGGGCGGTGACCGGCTCGTCGAGCAGGACGAGGTCGGCCTCCTGGGCCAGGCCCTGGGCGACGAGGACCCGCTGGCGCTGGCCGCCCGACAGCTCCGACAGCTGGCGACGGCGGAGGTCGGCCACCTCGAGCCGCTCGAGGGCGGAGTCGACGGCGGCCCGGTCGGCGCGGGTCATGCGCCCGACGACGCCGCGGTGGGGGTAGCGGGCCATGGTGACCGCCTCGCCGACGGTGAGGGGCAGCGAGCGATCGACGTCGGTGGTCTGCAGCACGAGGCTCACCCCGCCCCGTCGGCGCGCCGCCGGGACCTCCAACGTGCCCGAGCGGGGAGCGAGCAGCCCGGCCAGCGCCCGCAGCAGCGACGACTTGCCCGACCCGTTGGGGCCGATCAGGGCGATGCTCCGCCCCTCGGGCAGCACGAAGGTGGCGTCGGCCAGGGCGACGCGGGAGCCGTAGGCGAGCGTGAGATCGGTGGCGGTGACGGCGGGGGGCATGGGCGGCCCGCATGATATCCGGTTGCGGAATGAGAACCGTTCTCGATATGGTCGCCGCCGTGCGCCCCCGTCTCGTCCTCGCCCTGCTGCCCGCCGTGATCGCCGTCCCCCTCATCCTCACCGGCTGCGGGTCCGACGACGCCGGTGCCGACGACGGCCGGCCGACCGTCGTCGTCACGACGAGCATCCTGGGGGACGTGGTCGAGGAGCTGGTCGGCGAGGCCGCCACGGTCGACGTGGTGATGCCCAACGGGGCCGACCCGCACGACTTCCAGCCGTCGGCCCAGCAGGTGGACGCCATGCGGTCGGCCGACGTCCTGGTCACCAACGGGGGCGGCTTCGAGGTCGGGCTCGAGCCGACCATCGAGGCGGCCGAGGCCGACGTCCCCACCGTCCACGCCCTCGACCTCGTCGACGTGCTGGCCTTCGACGCCGACGGCGGTCACTCCCACGACGGCGAGGCCGCCGAGGAGGACGGTCACGACGGCGACGATCCCCACTTCTTCACCGACCCCGACCGGGTGGCCGACGCCGCCGAGGGCATCGCCGCCTTCCTGGCCGACGAGGTCCCCGCCCTGGCCACCCCGGAGGTCGAGGAGACGGCGGCCGCCTACGTCGCCGAGCTGCGGGCCCTGGCCTCCGAGGTGGAGGAGGCCCTGGCGCCGATCCCGGCCGAGCGGAGGGTGATCGTCACCAACCACGAGGTGTTCGGCTACTTCGCCGACCGCTACGACTTCGAGGTCGTCGGTGCCGTGATCCCCGGCGGCGGGACGGGGGCCGAGCCCAGCGCCGGCGAGCTCGACGACCTGGCCCACGTCATCGAGGAGGAGGACGTGCCCGCCATCTTCGCCGACGCCTCCTCACCGACCCGGCTGGCCGAGACCCTCGCCGACGAGGTGGGCCGCGACGTCGCGGTCGTCTCGCTCTTCACCGAGGCGCTGGGCGACGAGGGCTCCGGGGCCGAGACCTACGTCGAGATGGTGCGGACCAACGTCGAGCGGATCGTCGAGGCCCTCGCGTGACCCCCGTCGAGTGGCTCACCACCGCCTTCGAGCCGGAGTTCATGCAGCGGGCCCTGCTGTCCGGGCTGGTCGCCAGCGTGGCCACGGCCGTCGTGGGCACCTGGATCGTGCTCCGCGGCCTCACCTTCCTCGGCGACGCCCTGGCCCACGGCATCATCCCGGGCCTGGCCCTCGCCGTGCTGTGGGGCACCAGCCCCACCGTCGGCGCCCTCGTGTCGGCGCTGGTGATGGGGGGCGCGGTCACCGTGGTGGGCCGGCGCACCCAGGTGCGCGAGGACGTGGGCATCGGCCTGCTGTTCGTCGGCATGCTGGCCCTCGGCATCGTCATCGTGTCCCGCTCGGAGACGTTCACCTCCGACGTCACCTCTCTGCTGTTCGGCGACGTCCTGGGCGTGACCACGGCCGACATCCGGGGCCAGGTCGTCGGGGCCGTGCTGGTGGTCGGGGTGTCGCTCGCCCTCCACCGCCCGTTCCTGGCCCTGGCGTTCAACCAGGACAAGGCCCGCACCCTCGGCATGCGACCGGCCCTGGCCCACACCGTCCTGCTCGCCCTGCTGGCCGTGTCGATCGTGGCCAGCTTCGACGCCATCGGCACGCTGCTGGTGTTCGGCCTCCTCATCGGGCCGCCGGCCACCGCCGCGCTGCTCGTCCGCCGGGTCCCGCTGATGATGCTCGTGGCCGTGGCCCTCGGCGCGTCGAGCGTCGTGCTCGGCCTGGCCGTCTCCTTCCACGAGGGCACGGCCGGCGGGGCCACCATCGCCGGCATCGCCGTGGCCCAGTTCTTCGTCGTGCTCGTCGGCCAGGAGCTCGTGCGGCTGGTGAGCCGGCGCCGCCGTTTCGAGAACGCGTTCTAGAAATCGGCCCCTCACCCGCTAGGGTGACCCTTGGCGTGCCAGGGGGGTGCGCCGGGGGAACCCCGGGGGGATCCATGACGTCTGCTTCTGCTCGCCGTGCTGCGTGGGGGTCGGTCCTCGCCGCCGTGCTGCTCACGGTCGTCGGGGTCACGGCGTCGACGCTCGGGGGCGCGGCCGGCGCCGCCACCGTCGCCCAGGGGCTCGACTGCGGGATCGGCGGCAGCCAGACGATGAACGTGACCGGCACCGCGCCGGCCACCGTCCTCCCCGGCGGCACCTTCACCGTCGACCTCGCCGTCGCCACGGCGACGGCCAGCGGGGCCGCCATCGAGAACCTGGTGTGGAGCTTCGAGGCGCCGGCCGGCGCCGCCGTCGTCGGCGGCTCGGCCAGCACCGTCGGCAGCGGGACCGGGACCCTCGGTGCGGTCACCACGGCGATCAGCGGCAACGTCGTCCAGCTCAAGGCGGCGGGCCCGATCGCCAACGGCGCCACGTTCAAGCCGCCGACGCTGCGCTTCGACGTGTCCACCAGCGCCGCCTCGGGCACCGCCCTCAGCGTCAAGGTGCGCCAGAGCCCCGCCTACAGCCTCAAGGCCGCCGGGTTCAACGTCAGCTGCACGACCACGGGCACGCGCGGCGCCCTCACCACGACGACCGTGACGGCCGCCGCGACCAGCTCCAGCTCGACGGCGTCGACGGCCTCGACCGCGTCCACCGCCCCGAACGGCACCGTCCCGACCACGACGACCACCACGAGTCCGGAGCCCACCGAGGTCACCTGGAGCCCGATGGGCGAGTGCGGCACCGTGGGCACGACCACCGTGCCCGCCGGTGCGACCAGCGCCGTCCTGACCGCGGTCGGCGGCTCGGGGGGCAAGGGCGGTCAGGTCGCCGGGGCCACTGGTGCATCGGGTCAGGCGGGCGGTCAGGTCACCGCGACCATGGCCGTGACGCCGGGCCAGACCATCAGCGGCGTCGTGGGCTGCGGCGGGACCAACGGCGGGTCGTCGTCCGGACCCGGCGGCGCCGGCTTCGGCACGGGCGGCTCCGGGGGCAAGGGCAACGGCGTGGTCACCTCCGACCACTACGGCGGTGGGGGCGGTGGGGCCTCGGCCATCTGCGTCGGCTCGGCCTGCCTCGCCGGCCAGGGTGGCGTCAGCCCTCGCGTCGTCGCCGGCGGTGGTGGTGGTGGCGGCAGCCTCAACTGCGCCGGCACGAGCGTCGGCGCCGGCGGTCGGGGCGGCAACGGTGCGGTCACGAGCGCCGGTGGGGGAGCGGGCGCGTCCGGTCTCAACGGCGGCAACGGTCTCCACTCGTCCGGCGGCGCCGGCGGCGTGACCTCGGGCGTGGGCGGCGCCGGGGGCGGCAACGGTGGCAACGGCTCGCAGGGCAGCGGCACCAACTCCGGTGGCGGCGGTGGTGGTGGCGGCTACATCGGTGGTGGTGGCGGCAGCGGGACGGCCGGCGGCGCCGCCCTCTGCGCCGGCGGTGGCGGCGGTGGCGGTGGCTCGTCGTGGGCCGCCGATGGCCTGACCGGCGCCTCGTTCACCCAGCCCGCTGGCGGGGCCTCGGTCTCGGTCCTCTTCTCCGTCGACCCGGTCCCGACGCCGGACATCACCCCGTTCGAGACCACCGGCGACCTCGTCGACCAGCAGTTCCAGGACTTCGCCGGCCGGGCCCCGACCTCCGAGGAGCGGGCGACGGCCGTCGAGGAGATCGACACCTTCGACCGGGTCGCCGAGGACGTCGTCCTCGACCTCCTCACCGAGGACCAGCGCGCCTTCGACGCCCAGGTCATCCGGCTCTACCTCGCCTACTTCGGGCGCCCGCCGGAGACCGCCGGCCTCGAGTACTGGGTCGCGGCCATGGAGGCCGGCAAGTCGGTCCACACCGCCTCGAACCAGTTCGCCGCCATGCAGGAGTTCCGCTCGATGCACGGGTCCCTGACGAACCGGGAGTTCGTGAACGTCGTCTACCAGAACGTCCTCGGCCGGGACGGCGAGCCCGCCGGCGTCGACTACTGGACCGCCGAGCTCGACTCCGGCCGGCGCAAGCGGGGCACCGTGATGACGCAGTTCTCCGAGGCGCCCGAGAACCGCACGGCCAAGACGGTCCACGTCGGCGTGGTGCGGATCTACCTGGCCATGCTGGGCGCCACCCCGGGCAAGACCTACCTCAACGCTGCCGTGGCCCCGTTCCTGGCCGACACGGCCACGGTGCAGTCGACGCTCAGGTGGGTCGCCGACGACATCCGCCACAGCAGCGCCTACGCCACGCGCGTCGGCTGACGACTCGGTGGCCCGGTCCGCATGGGGAGCTGCGGCCCCGTGCGGGTCGGGCGCCGTACCATCGGGCCCAGGCCTCCGTAGCTCAGCTGGATAGAGCACCGGACTTCTAATCCGACGGCCGCAGGTTCGAGTCCTGCCGGAGGCGCCAGCCAAAAGATGCACATGGGCAGGGGCGGCGAACCGCCCGCTCGCTACGGGCACGCGGAGGGAGCGGTCAGCTGTTGCTGCCCGTCGCGGCGGAGGCTCGGGACCACGCGCAGCGTGATCCAGAGGCCGGCCGCGACGACGACGAGCATGAGGAACTGCGCCCCGGTCAGACCGAGAACGCGCTGGTCGTTGACGCGGAGGAAGTCGGTCAGGAACCGGCATGTGCCGTACACGCAACAGAACACGGCGGTGAGCTGACCGGTCGATGCGCGTCGGGCGACCATCAGCAGAACGGCCAGCAACGTGACGAGCACGAAGAGGTCATAGAGGGCGGTGTGGTGGAAGGTGTCGCCGAGCCGAAGGGGTCGGTCGCCGAGCGATGTCTCCTTCACGATCCCGCCGTCGTATCGGACGGCGAGCAGGAAGGTGCTGGGGCGGCCGAAGTGCTCGCCAAAGGCGATGCACCCCACTCGTCCGAGTCCGATGGCGAGGCAGGTCCCGACCGAGAGGCCATCGGCAGCGATCCACTTCACGTTCCGAGGGAAGGCGCGGAGCAGGAGGGCAGCAGCGAGCGCGACGCCGATGAAGCCGCCGGAGAACTGGAGGCCGCCCTGCCAGATCTCAAGTGCTTCGATGGGCGAGCGCACCTCGTCGGTGTGGGTCAGAACCCACGTCACGCGAGCGCCGACGAATCCTGCGATCGCGATCTGCGAGGCCATGACGAACATGGCCTGGAACTCGAGAGGGGTTCTTCGGCTGACGTGGCGAGCCGCGAACGCTGCGCCCACGACGAATCCCAGGACGGACATGAGGCTGAAGGTCTTGAACGTGAGCCCGAGCAACTCGATCTGCGGAAACGCTCGATAGGGGATGAGCGCGCTCACGGGCAGCATGGACCGATCAGCGAGGCGGAGATGGCGGCGGCGCTGAAGTGCGCGCGTTGGCTAGCAGCTCTTGAAGCTCGACAGGCCCTGCGGGCTGGTCTGGGTATAGGGCCCGTAGACATCACCGCCAGGCACGCAGCTGGTGGGGTTCCATTCTGAGGGATTGACGTAGGTGTTGTTCCGGTACGCCCTCACCTCGAGGGTGCTGAAGGTGTTCTCGACGTACTTCACATCGTCGTTGATGTGGTCGTCGGTGCTGTTCCAAAAGTCGTTGTTGAAGTTCGAGTCCCGTTGCGAGGAGCCGACCTGCTTGCTGTCGTCGACAGCACCGCGCCACATGCACGCTTCCGCTCGGTCTCCGCAGTGCTGGGAATCCCAGTTGCCGTGATCCTCCGCCCCGGCCCCCTGGCAGGCGACTGCAACGGCGGCCAGGCAGACGGCAATGAGAGGTGCGCAAAGCACCTTGGCAAGCCGCTTCACCTTGCCGCCTCGTCGACGACGACCGGATCGGCCGCCACGGCGGCCGCGATCGACTTGAGCTCGTCGACCTGCGCGGGTGCTTCCGGGCTGAGGTGCGCCACTCGCAGGCCGACCCCGCCACCGCTGAGGTAGTAGATCGACGTGAGGTCCTGGTCGGTCGCCGAGATCCAGACTCGCCCCGCCTCGCTGTCAGCCGTCGGGAGACCAGCGAGCTCCTCGGTGGCGAAGTGGCGATAGACGGTCACCTCGTAGCCGGTCCGGTCAGCGACGGTGCTGACCTTGACTGCGTCGACACCGTTGTCCTTGGTCGTGTCGACCCGCTCGACGACCGAGTCGATCTTGTTGTCGGTGGGTAGCGCTCGCGCCACGCTGAGGGCGATGGGGGAGTCGAGTGGGAGGTCGGTCGCAGCAACGCCCTCCCTCGGGAAGGCGGCGGCCTCGGCCTCGTCGGGCGGCACGATCGGGTTCTCGCGCCCGAACGTCGTGCCGCCGAAGGCAGCAACGCCGACCACGACGAGACCAGCGATGATCACCAACCCAAGCGACTTCGGCTTGAGACTCGGCATGGGTCCTCCCCCATCTGCGCGACCTGACGACTTGTCAGTGCGAGCCACACTAGCAACGTTGCAGTCACTGGCGGATTTCCTGCCAACCGTCCTGCATTGCCCTCCGGACGTTGCCGCCACGAACCGCCTCAGACCGCCATTCTCGCTCATTCTCAGTGCTGATCGGGAAACACTCCATCGTTCGACGGTGTCGCTTGCACCAGATCCACCGTCGTGTGAAAGACCTCACGGCGATGGTGGAGGTGGAGGACCTGACCGTTCAACTCCTCGAGGGTCCCACGCCATTCGGCCAGGTGTTCCTCGATGCTCGTCGGTGGCCCGCTGCCAGTCATCGTTGCCGACGCCATGAGGCCGGCGGTCCACCTGGCCCGTCATCCAGGAAGCGCGTTGGGCGCGCATAGAAGGACGCGAGGCCGGCGGCTCTGCGATGGGCATATCGCCCGACCTTTGCTGCGCAAGCCGTCGGAGCACTGACGGAACACCGCGAGCGCTCGCAGTCAGGCCGCGGCGGTGGCCATCAGGGCGGCGTAGCGGGCGGCCAGGCGGCGGAGCTGGGTGGCGCCGTCGCCGCGGAAGGAGGGGCCGTGCATCAGGGCCAGGGTGGCGGGCTGGAGGTCGGCGAGCGCTTCGAGGGTCGGCACCACGGCTGACGAGAGACCCGTCGAGTGGAAGATCTCCTCGGCGTCGAGGGCGGCGTCGACGATGTCGTCCTCGGTGATCGCCGCGCCACCGCCGAGCTGGGTGAACAGGTCGCCGGCGAAGAGCGTGCGGGTGGTCTCGTCGAACCACAGCCCGCTCTCCCAGCTGTGCGGGACGTGCGGCGTCGGGATGAACCGCATGAGGTGCCCGCCGATGTCGAGCGTGCCGTCGACGGCGTGCGGCGGCCGATCGGCCATGTCGTTGAGGGACAGCATGCAGGCCAGCTCGCCGTGGACCACCTCCGCCCGTGGTGCGGCAGCGAGGAAGAGGTTCATGGCCCCGCACTCGTCGGCCTCGACGTGGGCGAAGGAGATCCAGCGGAGGTCGGCCAGGGGCACGAGGCGGTTGACGGCGTCGGACACCAGGGGGAAGAGGTCGCGCATGCCGGTGTGGAACAGGAACGGCTCCTCGCCCCGGACGAGGAACTGGTTGAAGGTGAAGCCGGCGGGCGGCGCGATCTGATCGGTCCAGGTCGAGAGCCGGAAGATGTCCGGGGCGATCTCGTCGATGACGGTTTCCAAGGTCGTGTCCTCCGCGTCAGGTCGAGGCCCGATGCCTCGACGTGTCTGGAGGTGCTGACGCCCGACCCTCGCGCTGGACGCAACCTTCTGCCGCCCGGGATCCCGGGGGGAGAGGAGAGCCTCGGGCGAAGACACCACGGCGCGGCGCCGCTCCGCCGGAGCTACCTTGTTCCCGCGTGGGTGGGGGGCGTGGCCCTGTGGGGGTGGAGCAACAGTCGCATGTGGCGACGGGCGCTCAGATGATCGCAGCGCGACGGCTCGCCCTCGACGGCCGGTGGCTGGGCTGGTTTATTGCCCTTCTCGGGCCGGCCCTTGTGTGGTTCGAAACGACGTGGTTCGCCGCCTACTCGCAACCCGACGGCCGATCAGATGAGTACTGCGCGGGGAGCACTGCGAAGGACTGCACCCACAGCTCCCGGGAGAGCATCTGGATCCTCGGCATCCTCGTCGCCGTGTGGGCGATTCCGCTCGTGACCGGGTTCGCCATCCACCGCACGTGGCGAGCAGCCCCCGACCAGCGGACCCGCCGAGCCCTGATCACGGTGGCCAAGGGATGCCCCGCCCTGATGCTGTCCGCCCTCTTCGTCTTGTTCTCAAGCGCCATCGTCCCGGCGGCGGAGGCCATCGCCCGGTCCACGTGACGACGCCGCTACCCGACCGGCACTTCGAGGGAGGTGAGGAGGGCTTCGACCCTCGTGCGGATGTCGTCGCGGATGGGGCGGACGGCGTCGACGTCTTGGCCGGCGGGGTCGTCGAGGTCCCAGTCCTCGTAGCGGGTGCCGGGGTAGAGGGGGCAGGCGTCGCCGCAGCCCATGGTGATGACGACGTCGGCAGCCTTGACGATCTCCTCGGTCCAGGGCTTGGGGTACTCGCGGGAGATGTCGATGCCGACCTCGGCCATGGCGGCGACGGCCGAGGGGTTGACCTGGGAGCCGGGCTCGGAGCCGCCGGACCAGGCGACGGCGCGGTCGCCGGCGAGGTGGGTGAACCAGCCGAGGGCCATCTGGGAGCGGCCGGCGTTGTGGACGCAGAGGAACAGGACGACGGGGCGGCCGTCGTCGCTCTTGCCCTCGACCTTGGCGAGGGCGGTGAGGCGCTGGCGGGCGAAGCGCTCGGACAGGAGGGGGAGGAAGGTGGTGACGGTGGCCTTGCCGGCGAACTGGTCGAAGCTGGTCTCGAGGAACAGCTCGATGGTCTCGACGCCGAAGGTCCCGTCGAAGTCCTCTCGGAGACGGCGGGCGGCGGAGCGGAGAGCGGCGCGGACGTCGAGCGGCTGGTCGGATGCGGGCATGGGGGCTCCTGGGGTCAGTCGTTCTCGGGCGTGATGGGGTCGGGGTAGAAGAGGCGGACGAGCCCGTAGGCGAGGCCGGCGCCGATCAGCTGCATGACGATGAACATCGGCGCCGAGGCCGGTTCGATGCCGGCGAAGGAGTCCGGAGCACCCGGGCGACGGTGACGGCGGGGTTGGCGAAGCTGGTCGACGCGGTGAAGAAGTAGGCGCCGCCGATCCACGCGCCGACGGCGAAGGGCACCGCCCGCTCGCGACCGGTGCGGACACAGCCGTGGATCACCAGGAGGAGGCCGATGGTGGCGACCACCTCCGAGAGCCACAGAGCTTTTCTATCTACTATCGTCGATGGTCGATGAACTCCGACATGCTCGATCGGGAGAGCGCCGAGCGCTTCGCCAGCTGGTTCAAGGCCCTCGCCGACCCCACCCGAGTCCAGCTGGTCTCCCTGCTGGCCACGCAGAAGCGACCGATGACCGTGGGCGAGATCGTCGAGGCGTCCGGGGTCGGACAGTCGACGGTCTCCCACCACCTCAAGGCCCTCGCCGAGGTCCGCTTCGTCCTCAGCGAGGCCCAAGGCACAGCCCGGCTGTACCGCATCAACCACACGTGCGTCGACTGCTTCCCGTCCGCGGCCGACGTCGTGATGGGTCGCGACGTGCCCGACCCACCCGCCTGCGAGACGCCCACCCGAGAGGAGCCCCGATGACTGACACCCCCGACATCCGAGAGACCGTCCGCCGCCGCTACGCCGAGGCCGCCACCCGCTCGGCCGCCGGCGACCACGACGACGCTCGCTCCATCGAGGCCGCCGCCTGCGCGCCCGGCGGGGTGAGCACCGCCAACCATGCCGGCGACATCGTCTTCGGCGCCGACCTCTACGACGGCGACACCGCCGAGGGTGCACCCGATGCCGCCGTGGCCGCATCGCTGGGCTGCGGTGTGCCCACCGCGGTGGCCGATCTCCACCCCGGCGAGATCGTCCTCGATCTCGGCTCGGGCGCCGGCGCCGACGTTCTCATCTCAGCCCGGCGAGTCTCGCCCGGCGGGCGGGCCATCGGCCTCGACATGACCGACGAGATGCTCGACCTCGCCCGGACCAACGCCACCGAGGCCGGCGTCGACAACGTCGACTTCGTCCACGGCTACCTCGAGGACATCCCCCTGCCCGACGCCAGCGTCGACGTCGTCATCTCCAACTGCGTCATCAACCTCGCCGCCGACAAGCAGGTCGTGCTCAACGAGGCCGCCCGCGTCCTGCGACCCGACGGCCGGTTCGCCGTCTCCGACGTCCTGATCGACCCCGACCTCGACGACGCCACCCGCGCCGACGTCGCCGAAGGGACCGGCTGCATCGCCGGAGCCCTCACCGAGACGGAGTACCGCCACGGCCTCACCGCCGCCGGCTTCATCGACATCGAGGTCACGCGGTCCCACCGAGTCCACCCCTACGCCGACTCCGCCATCATCCGAGCCCGCCAGCCCGGCTAGGAGCAGGAGGGGCCCTTGGGCGAGCAGCCGCAGCCATCGCTGCGGAGCTGGAAGTCGACCAGCTCGCCGCGGCTGTCGGTGGTGACCTCGCAGCAGTCCCGCACCAGGGCGAGGAACAGGCGGCGGCCGCGCTGGACCCGTGACTTCATGCCCGAGACAGAGACGTTCTCCAGGGCGGCCGCCTCAGCTTGGGTCCGACCTTCCAGATCGGTGAGCTCGAGGGCGCGGCGGTAGTCGGGCGGGAGGGCTTCGACGAGAGGGCGGATGCAGGAGGCCAGGTCGGCGAGGGCGACGTCCTGGTCGTCGAGCCAGGCGTCGGCGCCGTCGGGGTCGGGCTGGTCGACGTCAGGGTCGAGGGCCTCACGGCGGCGGCCGGTGCGGCGGTAGTGGTCGGTGATGGCGTTGCGGGCGATGCGGAACACCCATGCGGTCACCCGTTCCTGGTCCTCGACGTTTCCGAGGTGCTGGTGGATGCGGGCCAGGACCTCGGCGACGATGTCCTCGGCGGCGTGCGGATCGGCGACCCGACGGCGGACGAAGCCCTCCAACGAGGTGCCGACCTCGGCCCAGATCTCATCGACGGTCGTCGCCCGTTCCACGCTCATGGTCGCTCCCATGCCCAGTGCTGACGACAGTACCGGCGCAGGGACGCAAGAAACCGGGGCCGGTCGGCCATGTGCATCCTCGCCGCCGAAGCAGCGTCGGTCTGGGCACAGGAACGACCCGAGAGGACCCCCGATGAACACCAGCCAGCTCTCCCTTCCCGTCGCCGTGATCGGCGCCGGGCCCGTCGGACTCGCCACCGCCGCACACCTCCACGAGCGGGGCCTTCCATTCGTCGTGTTCGAGGCGGGCGACGACGTCGCCGACCACGTCCGGGACTGGGGCCACGTCCGTCTCTTCTCGCCCTGGCGGTTCGACATCGACCCGGCCGCCGGACGGCTCCTGGAGGCGAGTGGGTGGCAGCCGCCGGACCCCCACGCCCACCCCACCGGGGCCGAGCTCATCGAGCGGTACCTCGCCCCGCTCGCCCTCCTCCCCGAGATCGCCGGGAGCCTCCGCACCGCCCGGCGGGTCACGGCGGTGACCCGCGCCTGGGACGACGACGTCTACGTCCCCGGCGCGGCGGACGTGCCGTTCGTCGTCACCACCGAAGGCGCCCACGGCATCGAGCGGCTGTTCGCCTCGGCCGTGATCGACAGCTCGGGCACCTGGGGCCAGCCCCGGCACCTCGGAGGTGACGGCCGGCCCGCGATCGGCGAGGCCGACGCCGACGGGTCGATCGCCTCCGGGATCCCCGACGTCCTGGGCCGCGACCGGGCGGACTACGCGGGCCGTCGCGTCGCCGTGGTGGGCTCGGGTCACACCGCCCAGAACGTCATCCGTGACCTCGTGACGCTCGGCCGGGAGACCGGGGTCGGCTCGGCGACGTGGATCGTCCGTCGTTCCGGGCCGGAGCGGATGTTCGGCGGCACGGCCGACGACCAGCTCGTCGAGCGGGGGCGGCTGGGCTCCGACGCCCAGGCTCTCGTGACCTCGGGGCTCGTCACCCTCGTGACCGACTTCCGCACCGTCGAGGTCGACCGGGGGTCCGGCGGCGTCACGCTCGTGTCCGACGACTGGCGCCAGCTGGGCCCGTTCGACCGGGTGATCGCCGCCACCGGCGCCCGGCCCGACCTGGAACCCCTGCGCGACCTGCGTCTCGACCTCGACCCGAACCTCGAGAGCACCCGGACGCTGGCGCCGCTGATCGACCCCGCGTTCCACAGCTGCGGCTCGGTCCCGCCCCACGGAGCGGCGGAGCTGGCCCACCCCGAGCCCGGCTTCTACATCGCCGGGGCCAAG